>DATFUQ010000249.1:0-5146 GCA_035260745.1 Lacunisphaera sp.
GACCCGGAGTTCGATTTCTATGGCTCTTACACCATGGATCTCGTCAAGGACTCCCTGACCGTCGTGCCGGGCGTCACCATCTACACCTATCCGAACGCGAAAAAGGCCGATGGTTTCTACACGACGACCTTTGAACCGAACATCGCGCTCAACTACACCATCGGCGCGCTGAAACTCACGCCGAAGCTCTACTATGATTTCGTGCTCAAGGGGCCGACCTACGAGCTGACCGCGGCCTTCACGGTTCCGCTCAAGAACCTCAACACCGAGCTCGATTTCACCGGCACCTACGGCACGTTCAAGTGGAAGGACTTCGCGCCGAGCACCACCCCGGACATCAAGAACTGGGGCGATTATTATTTGCTGGGCGTCGCTCTCCCCTTCCAGATCAACAAGGATTCCAAATTCACCATCGGCTGGGCCTACACCAAGGGTTCAAGCAACTTCCTGAAGCAGGGCACGGCCCCCAAGGTGGCCAACTCTGCCGCCGTCAGCCGTGGCGTGCTCACCCTGAGCTACGCGATCACCTTCTGATCACGTTTTGTCTCAAGTCATATCCGGCCCGGGCGTAATCCGTCCGGGCCTTCTTTTGTCTAGCACTGTGCCCGCGTTCAGGCCGGCACCGCGGCCTTGAGCGTACCCAGCAGCCGCTCAATCCGGTCGCAGGCCGCCGTCAGTTTCTCCTCGTTGGCCGTGAAACAGGCCCGCACGTGGCCCTTCCCCGCCTCGCCAAACGCCGTGCCGGGCACGACCGCCACCTTGTGCTCGGTCAGCAGCCGGCGCGCAAACTCCCCTTCATCGAGCCCCGTGGCCGCGACCGAGGGGAAAGCGTAGAACGATCCGCGCGGCAGATGACAGGTCAGGCCCGCGGCGTTGATCCGGCGGACAAACAGGTCGCGGCGTTCGCGATAACGGTCGCGCATGAACTTGGTCGCGTCATCCCCGAGCCGCAGCGCGGCGAGGGCGCCCTCCTGGCTGATGCTGGGCGCGCAGAGCATGGAGTATTGGTGCACCTTCATCATCGCCTCGATCAGCGGCGCCGGCCCGCAGGCGTAGCCGAGCCGGAATCCGGTCATCGCAAAGGCCTTCGAGAAACCGTGCAGCAGGATTGTCCGCTCGCGCATGCCGGGCAGGCTGGCGATGCTGGTGTGCGGACCCTCGAAAACCAGTTCCGAGTAAATCTCGTCGCTGACCACGATCAGGTCCTTCTCGAGGGCGAACTGCGCGATGCGCTCCAGCTGCTCGCGGGAGCACACCCCGCCGGTCGGATTGCAGGGCAGGTTCAACAACAGCAGCTTGCAGCCCGGCTGCCAGGCCGCCGCCAGCGCCGGGGCGTCCAGGGAAAACTGGTCGGCGGCATGCGTCCCCACCGGGACGCCGATGCCGTGGACCAGATCCACCGACGGGGCGTAGGAAACATAACAGGGCTGGTGATACAGCACCTTGTCGCCCGGGTTGAGCAACGAGCGCAGCGTCAGATCCAGCCCCTCGGACACACCGACCGTGACGAGCACCTCGTCATCCGGCCGGTAACTAACCTTGAAATGACCCTCGGCATAGCGGCTGATCTCCGTACGCAGCGCCAGCAGGCCCATGTTCGACGTGTAATGCGTCTTGCCGGTGTTCATCGCGGTCGTGACCGCGTCGCGGATGGGCTGCGGGGTGTCGAAATCCGGCTCGCCGATGCCGAGCGAGATGACCCCGTCGGTCTTGGCGACGAGCTCGAAGAAATCACGGATGCCGGAGCGGCGCAGGCCCGCCACGTGCCGCGCGATGAAACGCGTGGTATCGAGGGGCTTTTTGGAAGAAGTGCTCATTTGAATTGCAGTGATCGGAGTTAAGTCAACGGGCGCCGGCTTGGAGTCGTTCGCGGATGGCCGCGCCCATCTGGGTTGTGCTCAGCGGCTTCTTGGCGCCCAAATCGGCCGTGTGCTTCCCTTCCTGCAGGGCGAGGCTGACGGCGGCCTCGACTTCGGCCGCTTCTTTTTCCAGGCCGAGTGAGTGGCGCAGCAGCATGGCCGCGGACAGGATCGTGCCGACCGGGTTGGCGATGCCCCGGCCCGCGATGTCGGGCGCGGAGCCGTGGATGGGCTCGTAGAGGCCGAGCTTGCCCTCACCCAACGACGCGCTGGGCAACACGCCGAGCGAGCCGGCCAGCACCGCCGCCTCGTCGGTCAGGATGTCACCGAACATGTTTTCAGTAACGATGACGTCGAATTGCGCCGCGTGCGTGATCAGGCGCATCGCGCAGGAATCGACCAGCTGGTGCTCCAGCTTCACGTCGGGAAACTCCTTGCCGATGTCGATGGCCACCTTGCGCCAGAGGCGGGAGGACTCGAGCACATTGGCCTTGTCCACTGACGTGACGAGCTTGCAGCGCTTCTGCGCCATCTGGAAGGCGAGCTTCACGATGCGGCGGATCTCCATCTCCGTATAAACCAGGGTGTCTACGGCGCGCTCGCCCTCGGGCGTCATCGTGCGGCCCTTGGGCGTGCCAAAATAGAGGCCACCGGTCAGCTCACGGATGACGACGAAATCCACGCCGGCCACGCGCTCGGGCTTGAGGGGTGAAAGGCCGGCCAGCGCCGGATACGGACGCACCGGGCGGACGTTGGCGTAGAGGCCGAGCGCCTTGCGAATGGCGAGCAGCCCCTGCTCCGGGCGGACCTTGGCTTGCGGATCGTCCCATTTTGGGCCGCCGACCGCGCCGAGCAGCACCGCGTCCGCGGCGCGACAGGCCGCCAGGGTCTCGTCCGGCATCGCCGTCCCCTTGGCGTCGATGGCGCAACCGCCAAGCAGGTGCTCGGTGAAATTGAAGTGGTGCCCGTGGCGCCGGCCGACCTCCTCGAGGACGAGCCGGGCTTCATTGACCACTTCAGGGCCAATGCCGTCGCCGGGCGTGAGTACAATGCTCGCTTTCATGAAAGTTCAGGCCTTGGCCGCCGCGAGCTGGGGCTGCGGCGTCAGGATGTATTCGTAGCCGTCCGCGAGCGCGAGCCAAGTCGCGTCGAGGATGTTCGTGCCCGCGCCGACCGTGCTCCAGCGCCGGGCGACGCCGTCATGCCAGTCGATGAGCACGCGGGTGATCGCCGCCGTGCCGAGGTTGGAATTGAGGATGCGCACCTTGTAGTCGGACAGCTGGATCTCCTTCACCTGCGGAAAGAGCGGTTGCAGGGCCTTGCGCAAGGCCTGATCGAAGGCGTTGACCGGGCCGTTGCCCTCGGCCGCCGTGTGGACCTCGTGGCCGCCAATGGTGAGCTTGATCGTAGCCTCGGCCATGCTGCGGTCGCCGTGACGGTTCACCATGCCCCGGTAGTCGAGCAGGCGGAACAGCGGTTGATAGCCCGGTGTGAGCCGGCGCACCAGCAGCGCGACGCTGGCCTCGGCAGCCTCGAAGGAGAAACCCTCGTGCTCCTTCGCCTTGATGAGCTCCACGACCTTCGCCCCGGTGGCGGCGTCGACGTTCTCAAAACCCGGCTCGCCCGCCTTGGAAACCACATTGGCCCGGCCGGAGAGTTCGCTGACCACCACCCGCTTCGCGTTGCCGACCAACGCCGGGTCGATGTGCTGGTAGGCGTCGGGATGGCGCTGCATCGCGGCCACGTGCACCCCCGCCTTGTGGGCGAAGGCGCTGTCCCCAACGTAGGCCATGTGCTCGTTGGGCGTCAGGTTGGCGACCTCGGCCGTGAAGCGCGCCACCTCGTGCAGCCGCGACAGCGCTCCGGCGGGCAACGCGCGCAGATCCAGTTTCAATTCCAGATTGGGGATGACCACGCACAGGTTGGCGTTGCCGCAGCGCTCGCCGTAGCCGTTGATCGTGCCCTGCACGTGCCGCGCTCCGGCGCGCACGGCCGCAAGGGTGTTGGCCACGCCGCAGCCGGTGTCATCATGGGCATGGATGCCGACCGGCACGGTGGCGCCGAGCTTCTGCCGGACATCCTGCACCGCCGCTTCCACCTGCCACGGCAGCGAGCCGCCGTTGGTGTCGCACAGGACAATCGTCTCGGCCCCGCCCTTCACCGCCGCCTGCAGGGTCTGCAGGGCGTAGGCGGCATCCAGCCGGTAGCCATCAAAGAAATGCTCGGCATCGTAGATGACGCGCTTCCCCTGCCCCCGCAGCCAGGCCACGGTCTCCTCGATCATCTTCAGGTTCTCCTCGAGCGAGGTGCGGAGGACCTCTTTCACCTGCAAGGTGGAGGACTTGCCGAAAATTGCGCAGACTTCCGTGCCGGCTTCGACCAGGGCGCACACGCTCGGGTCGCTGGACGGCTTCAGGCTGGCGCGGCGCGTGGCGCCGAACGCCACGATCTTCGCGTGCCGCCAGGACTCCGTCCGTGCCCGCTCGAAGAAGATCACATCCTTGGGATTGGAGCCCGGCCAGCCGCCCTCGATGAAGGCCACGCCCAGCTCGTCCAGCTTGCGCGCGATGCGCAGCTTGTCGTCGACCGAATAGGAAATGCCCTCCGTCTGCGCTCCATCGCGCAGGGTGGTGTCGAAAATCTCGACGGTGGGGCGGGCGGCTTTCTCAGGCATGGGCGGCTTCGTAGGCTTCGGCCTGTTTGGAGAATTTTTGCAGGTAACCCAGCTCGTCCACACCATCCAGCAGGCAGGCGCGGGAGAACGGGTCGATGGGAAACTTGAGCGGCGACTGGCCGGGCCAGGAGACCGTCGTCGCCTGCAGGTCGACTGTCACTTGCAGGTTCAGGTCCTGGCCGCGCGCAGCGATGAGCGCGGCGTGGGCCGCGGGCTCGATCACGACGGGGATCAGGCCGTTCTTGAGCGAGTTGCCCTTGAAGATGTCGGCGAACATCGTGGAGATGACCGCTTGGAAACCGAAGCCGACCAGCGCCCACGGCGCATGCTCGCGCGAGGAACCGCAACCGAAGTTGTGGCCGGCCACGAGGATCTTCGTCCCCTTCGTCTCGGGTTGGTTCAGGATGAACTTCGGATTGGGCGAGCCGTCGTCGAGGTAACGCCAGTCGCAGAAAAGCTTTTCACCCAGGCCCAGCTTGTCCGTGATCTTGAGGAAACGGGCCGGGATGATCTGGTCGGTGTCGACGTCGACACTCGGCAGCACGACGCAGCGGGCGGTCAGGGTGGTGAATTTGGGCGCGCTCATGAATTGCCTCCGTTCATCAGCGGGCGC
>DATFUQ010000250.1:0-9713 GCA_035260745.1 Lacunisphaera sp.
CCGCCATGCCCAGCGCCACGCCCTTTGACACCGTTGAGACCGCCATCCAGACCATCGCGGCGGGCGGGGTCGTCATTGTAACCGACGACGAGGGCCGGGAGAACGAGGGCGACCTCGTGATGGCGGCCGAAAAGGCCACGCCGGAGCTGGTGAACATGATGATCCGCCACGCGCGCGGCCTCATCTGCGTGCCGATGACGGAGCCGCAGTTGAAGCGGCTCGGCATCAACCCGATGGTGCAGCAGAACCGCGAAGCGCTCCGCACGGCCTTCACGGTCTCGGTGGACGCGGCGGAGGGCATCACGACCGGCATCAGCGCCTTTGACCGCGCCCGCACCATCCAGTTGCTGGGCAATCTCGCCACGCAGCCGGACGAACTGGTGCAACCCGGGCATATTTTCCCGCTCTGCGCGCGACCGGGCGGCGTGTTGGAACGCGCCGGCCACACGGAGGCGGCGGTGGACCTGGCGGCGCTGGCCGGCCTGCGGCCGGCGGGGGTGATCTGCGAAATCCTGAGCGAGGACGGCACGATGGCGCGACTGCCCGAACTGATGGAGTTCAAACAGCAGCACCAGCTGCCGCTCGTCTCCATCGCCGCGCTCATCGAATACCGGCACCGGCGCGAGCAACTGGTCGAGCTGGTGGCCCAGCGGCCGTTCGCGTCCGAATACGGCGAGTTTCAACTGCACATTTTCCACAGCAAGGTGGACGGGCGCCACCACCTGGCCTTCACCAAGGGCAAGCTCGACGCCTCGCCCACGCTGGTGCGCGTGCACACGGAGAACCTGCTCAGCGATGTTTTTCACGCCAAGGACATGGGCAGCCACCGCTCGTTGCTGGCCTCGCTGGAGCAGGTGGCCAAGGCCGGCCACGGCGTCATTGTCTACATGGAGCAGACCGGCCGGATGCAGGAGGCGCTGTTGCAGGAAAACAAGCCCGCCCCGGGCGCGCCCCGGCCGGCCAACCTGCGCGACTATGGGATCGGCGCCCAGATCCTGACCGCGCTCGGCCTGAAGAAAATCCGGCTGCTGCAGCATTCCCCCCGCCGCGTGGTGGGCCTCGACGGCTACGGGCTGGAGATCGTGGAGCAAATCCACGTTTGAGATTTCGATTGCGGCACAGGCCGTTCCAATCTGCCCTGAACCTCCCATGAGTCTCCACGCCCCACCGGCCACCGCCCTCAATGGCGCCCCGTTCACCGTCGGCATCGTGGCCGCGCGCTATAATTCCGCGCTGGTGGACGCCCTGCTGCACACGGTGTTCGAGCGGCTGGCCGCCGCCGGCGTGAAGGAGAAACGCATCACTGTGATCCGCGTGCCGGGCTCGCATGAGGTGCCCGTCGCCGCCCAGTGGCTGGCCGGTGGCATGAAATGCGACTGCGTCATCGCGCTCGGCGTCCTCATCGGGGGCGACACCAATCATCACGAGATGGTGGGGCAGAGTGTTTCGCATGCCCTGCAGCAGGTCGCGCTCACCGCCCAAGTTCCGGTCATCAACGGGGTCATCGTGGCGGACAGCCTGAAGCAGGCGGAGGAACGTTGTCTCGGCCGCATCAATCGCGGGGCGGAGTTTGCGCATGCCGCGCTCGAGATGGCCGCGCTGAAACGCTCCTTGGGGAGAAAATCATGAGCAGCCAGTTCACCCAGCGCCGGGAGTGCCGGGCCGCGGCCTTCCAATATCTCTACGCGTGGAGCGTCAACCAGCCGGCCAGCCTGACCGAGGACCTGCGGCTGTTTTTCGAGCACCTCGACAAGCCGCGCGAGCATTACGCCTTTGCCGAGGAGCTGATCCACGGCGCCATCGAGCAAGTGGCGGAGCTCGACGGCCACATCAAGACCCTGGCGCACAACTGGGAGTTCGAGCGCGTCGCCAAGATCGACCTCGCCATCCTGCGGCTCGCGATGTTCGAGATGCTGCACCGCAAGGACATCCCGCCGGTCGTCTCGATCAACGAGGCCATCGACCTGAGCAAGCAGTATTCCAGCGCGGACTCGAAGCGGTTCATCAACGGCATTCTCGACCGGATGAAGGACAAGCTCGGCCGCGACTCGCGCAAGGCCGCGACGGAGTAAGGCAATCGCAGAAGCACGGAAGAACGGAAACACGGAACCAAATTCAGCGCTTTCGCTCTTCAGCGTTTCCGCGATTTCCCATGATTTCCCTCTTCAAGAAATTCAAGGACGGGCTGGCCAAGACGGTCTCGGTCATCGCAACAAAGACGCATGGGCTGTTCGGTGGACGGAAGATCGACGCCGCCTCGTTCGAGGAACTCGAGGAGGCGCTCTACACAGCCGACTTCGGGGTCGAGACGACGACGGAGATTTTGCAGGAAATCAAGGCCGCCTACCGGCAGGACGCCGGGCTGAAGGGCCAGCAAGCCGCGGCGATCGGGGCGACGGTGTTGCGACGCGTGCTCGCCGGTGCCGAGGGTAAACTCGAGCCGCCGGCCGGCAAGCCCACGGTTATTTGCCTGATCGGGGTCAACGGCTCGGGCAAGACGACCACCACGGCCAAGCTTGCGCACAAGCTCAAGGGCGACGGCCAGTCGGTGATCATTGCAGCGTGCGACACGTTCCGCGCGGCGGCGGTGGAGCAGCTCAGGAGCTGGGCCGAGCGGCTGCAAATCGAGCTCATCGCGAGTCACTCGGGCGCCGACGCGGCGGCGGTGGCCTTCGATGCGTGGCAGGCGGCGAGGGCGCGCGGCAGGGACTGGCTGATCGTGGACACCGCGGGGCGGCTGCACACCAAGGGCAATTTGATGGAGGAATTGGCGAAAATCCGGCGCGTGCTGCAGAAAAACGACCCGGCCGCCCCGCAACACCGCTGGCTGGTGGTGGACGGCTCGCTGGGCGCCAATTCCATCGAGCAGGCGAAGGTGTTTCACCAGAGCTTCGGGCTGACCGGCCTCATCGTGACCAAGCTCGACGGGACCAGCCGGGGCGGCGCGCTGGTGGGCATCTACCGGCAGTTGAATCTGCCGATTTACTTCATCGGCCTCGGCGAGCAACCAGATGACCTGCAGCCATTCTCGGCCGATAATTACACCCGAGCTGTCTTTGGCTTGGAGGCATAGTTTCGCCCGGCTTGGAGGCCGGTGGCATCACGCCGGGAGGCGCCGTAGCGCCGGGGCAGGAACGGACAGCCCCAGTCAGCTAAACAGCCTCAGGTGAGGCAAATCCAACCACCTCAATTTAGGCTTTTTCGCTACTACGGCGGATGCCGTGGTTGTGTTTGAATCGCCCCGCAGTTTTCGCATCCGGTAACGGTTGCGAGAGGTGACCAAAAGGGGCTCGTGTGCGCTTGGCTGGCCCGCTGTGCGCATGCGAGCCCTAACCTTTTCGGGTGTCGGGGAACAGCATCAAATGGAGCAGAGAGAAGGCGCGGTGGGATCCGCGCCTTCTTTATTGGAAACACCGGCTCAGCGCACGCCACCCATGCGGCGGCGCACCCAGGGAACAAGGGCAAGGAAAACTCCCGCGACGAGGTAGACCGCGAGTGATTGCTGGCCGAAGAACTGGTCGAGGTGCGAGGCGTCGCCTTCGCCGAAGGCCGAGGAAAGCACGCCGGCGAACTTGTTGCCGAACGCCGCACCGAGAAACCAGATGCCCATCATCGCGCCGACGAGGTGCCGGGGCGAGAGCTTGGTGAAGGTGCTGAGGCCGACGGGGCTGAGGCACATCTCGCCCACCGTCTGGAGAAAATAGAGGCCGAATAACCACAGCGGGCTGACCCGGCCCTCGATGGCCAGCTTGGCGGCCGGGATCATGAGGGAAAAGGCGAGCGCGAGGAAAAACAGGCCGATGGTGAATTTCATCGGACTCGACGGCTGCTTGTCACCAAGCTTCGTCCAGAGGATCGCGAACACCGGTGCAAGGACGACGACGAAGAACGGATTGGCCGCCTGATACCAGGAAGAGGGCACTTCGAAACCAAAAATGTGCGTGGCGGTGAAGCGATCGGCAAAGAGATTAAGCGAGGTGCCGGCCTGCTCGAACAGCGCCCAGAAGATGAACGCCCCGATGAAAAAGAAGAAAATCGCGCCCAGCTGGCGCATATCCTCCTCCTTGGAGTAACCAAACCACACCATGATAACGATCGGCACGAGGATGAAACAGTAACGCAGCCACGTGAATCCTTCGCGATCGGACAACCACACGATGCCCCAGAGGCCGATCGCGCCCAGCAACATGATGGCGGGCTTTGTCCAGGAACCCGCATTGCGGGCCGGCGGTGGACCGACCTGCTTCAGCGCCTGGCCGAATACCACAAAGATAACCAGGCCGAGCGTCATGCCGATGCCGGCGGCGGCGAAACCCCAATGCCAGGAGTGGTCCGGGTTGAAGCCCCACGAGGACAGCATCGCCTTGAACCGGCTATGCTGAGCCAGGAAGCCGGTGATGATCGGTGCGAACATCGATCCGAGATTGATGCCCATGTAGAAAATCGAGAAACCCGCGTCGCGCCGGGTGTCGCCCGGCCCGTAAAGCTGGCCGACCATCGCGCTGATGTTCGGTTTGAGCAGACCGGTGCCGATCACGACCAGCAGGAGGCCGAGGTAGAATGTCGTCTCGCTCGGGAAGGCCATTGAGAAGTGCCCGCAGGCAATGATGATGCCGCCGACAAGGACGGCCATGCGCGAGCCGAGGATGTTATCGGCGATGCTGCCGCCCGGGATCGACATCATGTAGACCGAGAACACATAGGTGCCATAGATCAGGGAGGCCTTCTCGACCGTGTAGCCGAAGCCGGCGCTGGCGACGGGCAGGGTCATGAACAGCGTGAGCAGGGCTCGCATGCCGTAGTAGGAGAAACGCTCCCACATCTCGGCGAAAAACAACGTGAACAGCGGACGCGGATGGCCGAGGAACTCGCCGGGCGGCGAACCGGCCCCCGGGGCGGAGGGTTGATTCATGGCCGGCGATTCGGGCAATGTTTATGACAAAGCGCAAGCCCCGCCTCGGCGCCATCGCGGGGATGGACAAAGCACACCGAAGCCGCCAATCAGGGCGGGCATGTCGCGCGCCATCCTCAATTTTTGTATTCCGGTCCCGGGCGATTGGCCATGAGCGGTCCGCGCCAATGGTGGTCACGGCGGCCCGCCGGCCGCACGCGAGTTGAGGAAACGGAGCTGCTGGCGGTGCGGGGCGTGGAGCCGCGCCGGGCGAAAATTTATCTGCCGCCGGGTTACGCCGCGACCCGCGCGCGGCCTTATCCACTGCTACTGGCGCTCGACGGCCAGACCATGCCGCAATGGCGGCTGGCGGAAACGCTGGATGAATTGGTCGCGGCGGGCGAAATGGAGCCGGCGGTGGTGGCGGCGGTGCCGGCCTCGGCGGAGCGCATCGATGAATATGGCATGGCGGGCGAACTGGATTTTGCGGGACGCGGCCGGAAGGCGAAGGCGTTTCAGGATTTGCTGGCCGGCGAAGTTCTGCCCTGGGTGCGCGAGCACCATCACGTGTCGGCCGGACCGGCGGGCACGGGAATTTTCGGGGCCTCGATGGGCGGGCTGTGCGCCTTTGACTCGGCATGGCGGCGGCCGCAGATCTTCGGCTTGGCGGGGATTTTCTCCGGCTCGTTGTGGTGGCGGGCGGACAACTCCAGCCCGGGCGCCCAGCAGGCGAGCAGATTGGTCCACCGCACGGTGCGCGAGTCGGCGAGCCGGCCGGCGCTGCGGTTATGGTTTGAGGCCGGCACGCGCGATGAGAGCGCGGACCGGGACGGGGATGGTGTCATCGACGCCATCCAGGACACGCGTGAGCTGATCGCCGAGCTGGAAGCGAAGGGTTTCCGGCCCGGGGTGGATCTGACCTACCGGCAGATGGAGAACGGCGAACACCATGAGGCCACCTGGGCCCTGGCCTTGCCGGAGTTTTTCCGCTGGGCGCTGCCACCACGCCGCAGTTAATATTCGGCGGGGTACTCAGAACTCGACCCCAAACTTCAGGCGGAATTCGTTTCGGGTGAATTCGTCGAGCGCGAGGCCATGCTGTGTCACGGGCCAGCCCGTGAATTGGCGCAGCCAGGTCGCGGTAAACCACCAATGCCTGCTGCCATAGTGAAGGACGGGCCCGGCGTATCCGGCATGCGCCTTGGCATGATGGAGCTGCCAGCGGTCGAAGACCGCCACCCAGCGGTTCTCGACGCCTAAAAACCAGTGGCGCATAAGGCGGAAGCTCGCGCCGTGCGAGAACTCGATCTTCAGCTCCCTTTCATTCGTGCCTTGTTCCCGCCCGAACTCGGGCTCTACGGCAAAGTTGGCGGTGTAATTGCGCTTCTGGTCGGCACTCTCGAGCTGATAGATTAACTTGGTTTCGAGACCGAATTCATCGTGGCGTTCGCCCGAAACGGCGCTATGAACAGTATATTCCGGCTCAAGGTAAACGGCGAGGCCATAGCCATCGAGCTCGTGGTCGCGGAGCAAGTATTTGTAGGCGCCACGCACACCTGTGAATTGTGTTGCGCGGCGGTCGTCTAACCCTGGCACCCCGGAAATGTGGTAGTTGGCGGCGGTCAAGTAGAGCGAAATTTGGGATCTCTCGGTCAGGCCATGCTCGAACTCGGCAAAGTAATCCGTAACCTGATAAGTGCCGCTGCTTTTGCCCGTGCGCCACGTGATCCAGTGGTAGGTTGCCCACTGGCCGGCAGGCACAATCTCGGTGTCCTCGGAGTAACCGAGCAGGGTTTCCTCGTCAGCAGGGAGGCGGCCGACGGTGTAGGCGGCGAGGGCCGCGGCGATGATGAAGCGAAGGGGAGTTGGAATTTTCATGATGAGCTAATACAGTTGTTTTCCACCGGCGGACGCCGGCAGCTGGAGACGGAAACCTGCGGGGGTGCGCCGTTCACCGGCGTCAGTCCCTGCATTCGGGGCGCGATTCACTCGCGGCACTCCGACCGGCGGCGCGGCATCACGCGCGTCTACCACCCGGGCAAGTGCCCGCAGAGTCCGCGACGTGACCGGCGTCTGTCAAGCTGCGAAACGAAGGCGTACGTCGCCTAGTGGTTCACGAAAGCAACCTGCACACGCGCCCCACCGGGCAGCGGTTGGAAGGCGGCGATGACGACCGCGACCAGGTTCTCGGCCCGCACCGGCTCCATGTCGTGAATGGGATTGTTCAGGCCGGTGGCACGCCAGCCGTCGTGCGCCTTGGCGACCAGCACGTGAGCGACGACCTTCTGCGCCTTGCTGCGGTAGAGCGCGGTTTGTCCGCGCTCGATGGCCACGTAGGGGAGTTGCTGTAAAACCAGGATGGTGCCGGGCGCATAGAGCGGCTGCATGGACTGGCCGGAGCCGACGAGCACAAAGGCGCCGGGCGTGAGTTCGGCGAGTTCGCTCGCGCGCTGCCACGCCTCGGTCTCGACCAAAGGCACCGGGCGCGGTGATTTTCCGGTGAAGACGCCGCGAATCCACGGATCATCGGCCTCTCGCGCCGCACTGACGAGGCCGGATAAAAGAAACAATCCCACCAAAGTCCATGGCACTCGTCGGAACATGTCCCAAGACTCTGCACCCACCGGGCCAAGGCGAGCCGGAGATGCTAGTGTTCATTACCCAGCCGGGTGAGGTGTATAACACTGATACCCAATCAATGATTTTTAGCTTCTGGTTGCAGTGCGTGGCCATGGAGGAGCCCGGGAAATCGCAGCAAATAGCAGTGCAATGTTGCGGCAGGAGTTTAAAAATATCCCGGTGCAGCAGATCGAATCCATGAGCGCATGGTAACAGATATTGACCTGTGCAAGTAGCTGGTTTTTAAGGCATCTATGAAACAGGCGCTTACAGTTGAATTGGGTGCGCGGAGTTACCCGATTCATTTTTCGCGCGAGGCCGGGACCGCGATTCAAGAGCTGCAGGCTGAATTGAAGCGCAGCGGGCAGACCTCGGTCCTGTTGACCGATGAGGGGGTGGCTGGCGCGCAGAAGGAATTTCTGGCGAGGAATTTCGGCGCCATGGCGCGACTGGTCGTAAGTGCGGGCGAAAAGGCCAAGTCACTCGAGGTGTTTGGCCGGGTGCTGGACTTTCTCGCGGCCAATAAAGTAACCCGCCAAGGCGTGCTGTGGGTCGTCGGCGGTGGTGTGACGGGAGACCTCGGGGGCTTCGCCGCCGCGACCTACCTGCGCGGCATTCAATACGTGCAGGTGCCGACCACGCTGTTGGCGATGGTGGACAGCGCGGTGGGCGGCAAGACCGGCCTGAATCTATCCGCCGGGAAAAACCTGGTGGGCGCCTTCCATCATCCGCGCGCGGTGTATGTCGCGACGGAATTTCTCGAGACGCTGCCGGCGCGGGAGTTTGCCGCGGGCATGGCCGAGGTGATCAAATACGGTTTGCTCGGCGATGCCGCGCGGTTCGCCCAGTTGGAGAAAACATCGCTCAACGCGCAAAGCCCGGAGCTGGCCGCGGTCATTCGGCGCTGCTGCGAAATCAAGGCGGCGCTGGTGCAGGCCGACGAACGCGAGACCGCGGCCGAGGGTGGCCGGGCCCTGCTGAACCTGGGGCACACCTTTGGCCACGCCATCGAGCAGGTGACGGGATACTCGACCTACTTGCACGGCGAGGCGGTCGGCATCGGCCTGGCAGGTGCGGCCCGCCTGTCGCAGAAGCTCGGGTTGCTGTCGGCCACCGACCAGACGCGCGTCGAACGGGTGGTGGCCACCCATCAACTGCCGGTGCGGTTGCGGGCGCCGCTGCCGGTGGCGGAATTGCAGGCGGCGACGGCGCGCGACAAAAAGAACCGGGCCGATGGGGTTCGCTTTGTGGTGTTGCCGGCCATCGGGGCGGCCGCGACCCGCTCCGGCATCCCGCCGGGTCTGGTCGAGACGGTCTGGCGCGAGCTGGGCGCGACCTAAGATTTGGTGTGTAATCGCCGGGCAATTCGGTAAGTTAATCGACCCATGTCAGCCATCGACGAAGGCATTGTGCGCGAGTATTTCGAGCAAAACGGATTTCTGGTCCGGCAGGTGCGCAAATACCAGGTGCAGGCGCGCCGCAAAACCGGCGACGAGGAAGTCGACCTGGTCGTCTACAACCCGGCCTACGCGCGCAATTCGCGCAAACCCGACTTTTTTCTCTTCGCCAGCGAGCTGGCCTGCATCCACCGCGCCATCGTGGTGGTCAAGGGGTGGCACACCGGCCGCTTCACGCCGGCCATGCTGAAAAGCAGCCCGGAGATCTTCCGGTTTCTGGAGGAAAACGTGGTCAAGGAGGTCAAGCGCTTCTTTCCCGTGGACGCCGAGGAGCCCGGCAACGCGGCCGATGTCACGAAAATCCTCGTGCTGCCCAGCCTGCCGACCGCGGAGCCCTTCCGCTCGCAAAGCGTGGCCATGCTCAAGGAGCATGGCGTCGATGCCATCATTTCCTTCCGCTCCATGCTGCTCGACATCATCGACAGCGTTGAAATCAACAAGAGCTACGGCAAGTCCGACACGCTGCAGGTCATCCGCATCCTGAAAAACTACGACCTGCTCAAGGATGCGCAGCTCGATCTCCTGGCCGAGCGCGCCGCCCCGCCGCGCAAATCCCCGCCGAAGGCATGAGCATCCACCCGACCGCGATCATCGAGGACGGAGTCCAGCTGGGCACGGGTTGCGTGGTTCACCCCCACGCCATCATCAAGCGGCACACGGTTCTCGGCGAAGGCGTGGTGGTCCACTCCTTTGCGGTCATCGGCGGCGATCCCCAGTATCTCAAGTTCGACCCGGCGATCGCTTCC
>DATFUQ010000251.1:0-9254 GCA_035260745.1 Lacunisphaera sp.
TGGCCGCCAATCTGGAGGCGGACGATGCGGCCAGGCTCTTCGATCCCTTCTGGCGCAAGGAGGCCGCGCGCAGCGGGGGCCAGCACGTCGGTCTTGGCCTTTCGCTGGCCCGGACCTTCGCGGTGGCGATGGGCTGGACCCTTTCCGCCACTTTGGACGCTCAACGCCGGCTGGAGTTGCAACTGGCTAGCGGCGGGGACACGCTCGGGACCGCGCCCATCTGAAAACAATTCGCCCGGGTAATTGCCCCACCCATGAACTCACGCCCGCTGCGCCGGCTGCCTGGCCTCTGGCTGTTGCTCCTCCTGCCTCTCGCCGCTTCCGCCCAGGAGAGCACTGCACGCGCCGCGGGTCCGTCTTCTGACGAAAAGGAGCTCCACAAGGTCACCGGCATCTTCGACACCGACCTGCCGAAGACGGAGCGCAAGGGCTCGGTCCGTCTCATCGTGCACCCGCATCTCGGTGACTTCACCTCGCGCAGCTATCTGCGCGTCGACACCGAGGGAAAAATCCGCGGCGAATTCAGCATCAGCCGGTGGTTCCGGAAGGATAAGAGCGCCCCGGGCGGTTCGCGCTGATTTAGCGCAGGGGCCAGAGCCAGGCGCCGAGGTGCAGCGTGGTGCATGCCGCCAGCGCCGCGGCGACGTCGTCCACCACGATGCCCCAGCCTTCCGGCCAGCGCTGCAGCCGGGCGATGCCCAGCGGTTTCAGGATGTCGTAGAAGCGGAACAGCCCGAAACCGGCCAGCAGCACCGCCCAGTCGGGCAATCCCGCCAGGCCGCCCGCGCGCCAGCCGAGGAACACGAGCGGCATCACCACAAACTCGTCGAGAATCACCTCGCCCGGGTCGGTCTTGCCCAGGCGCCGCGCCGCGTCGCCGCAAAATGCCACCGCCAGATAGCTGGCGAGTGCGGTCCAAACGATAATCACCTCCCAGCGCGAGTGGCGGAAGCACAGCAGGAAATAGAGCAACCCGGCGAGCGAGCCCCACGTCCCCGGGGCGGGAAGCTTCCGGCCCAGCGGCCCGAGCGTGGCGACGCCCCGGACCAGCCAGTCCGGCAGCCGCCGCGGCCAGGCAGGTTGCGGCAAATTCATTTCCCGCCCTCGTTCATGGCCCCGCGAAAGACTTCAAGCCGGTCATCGCCACTGGATGCGCAAGGACTCATCGGCTCACTCCAGCACCACGTGCCCGTGGCGCCGGAAATAGGAGATGCCCGACGTGATGGTCAGCACCGCCGAGAGGAAATAGAGACCCATGCCGGTAACGTGGAGCGTCGTGATGATCCAGCGGTCGTCCACGCTGAAGAGATGGCCGAGATCCTGCGACATCATCCGCGCCCCCATCAGCCAGCCGATGGCGTTGAGCTGGACGAAGGTCTTCACCTTGCCGCCCATGTCGGCCTCGACCACGATGCCCTTTGTCGCCGCCGCCATCCGCAAGCCCGAGACGGTGAATTCGCGTCCGAGGATGCAGAGCAGGAGCATCAGCGCGAAGTTCTCGTAGCCCATGAAATAATCGCCCATCACCAGCGCGATCATCAGGCCGATCACCATCACCTTGTCGACCACCGCGTCCATGAACCGGCCGAACGACGACACCTCCCCGCGGGCGCGCGCGATCATGCCGTCGAACCAGTCGGTCAGTGCGGCGGCGATGAACAGCCAGAACGCGATCGTGGCCGCCCAGTCAAAATCCCGGTTCATCAGCCACACGATGAGGAACATCGCGGGCACGCGGGAAACCGTCATCCAGTTGGCCAGGGTGAATCGCATCGCCCGCAGTCGAGACACCCGCCGCCCCCTTGGCAATCCCTTGCTTGGGCGCAAAACTTCCTCGCCATCCCGCGCCGCCCTGCAATCCTCCCTGCGGATTTGCCGCATGAAACTCTGCATCTATCCCGGAACCTTCGACCCCTTCACCAACGGCCATCTGGACGTGCTCCAGCGCGCCGCCAAGCTGTTCGGCCACGTTCGCGTCGCCATCGCCATTGATTCGACCAAGACCCCGCTTTTCACCCCCGCCCGACGGGTCAGGCTGATCCAGGAAAACCTGCGGGGCCTGCCCAACGTCGACGTCGTCAGCTTCGACGGCCTGCTCGTCGAGTTCGCCCGCAAGCAAAAGGCCGCCGCCATCATCCGCGGGCTGCGCGCGCTCTCCGACTTTGAGTTCGAGTTCAACATGGCGCTGATGAACCGCCACCTCGAGCCCGGGGTGGAGACCATCTTCGTGATGCCCAACGAGGCCTACAGCTACACCAGCTCGTCGCTCGTCAAGCAGATCGCCAAGCTGGGCGGCGACGTCGCCAAGTTCGTCCCGCCCAACGTCGCCGCGGCGTTGCAGGCGGCCTTCGCGAAAAAGTAATTCCGCCCGGCGCTTACTTCACCCCGGCGCCCTTCAGCGTCGCGTCCATGTAGGCGCCGAAATCGGCCTTAAGTTTTTTCATCGAGTCGAGGTGAATGTACATCATGTGCCCGGCCTCGTAGTAGGTCAGGCTGATGTTCTTCTGGATCGCGGGGTCGAGACCCATATGGCGCACGGTGTAGTCCGTGGCGTAAAGCGGCGTGGCGAGGTCGTAGTAGCCGTTGGCGATCCAGACCTTCAGGAAGGTGTTTTTCGTCATGGCCGACTTCAGTGTCTGGGCAACATTGAGGTATTGGTTCTGCGCATTGGCATAGCTCCACGGCTGGACGTTGCCGGTGAGGATTTCATAGGGCAGGTCGTTCTCGTATTTCAATTCGCGGCGCGCGTAGTCATTGAAGGCATTGGTGTAGCCGCCGTTGATCGCCTCGAGGCTCGGATCGAAAAAGCCGGCCACTCCGCCGATGCCGCCATCGCCGCCCGCGCCGGGCGCGATGCCGGTAAAGCGGCTGTCGAGCCGGCCGATGGTGCGGTTCTCGTCGCGGCGCAACTCGGTGACGAATTGGAAGATGTTCACGCGGAGGTTCTGCTTCGTGATAAAATCGAGCGACAGGCCGGTGAGCGCGGAAAGCTCCTTGGCGATCCGGTCACGCTCCGGCGCCGGCAGGGCGTCGCCCTGCATGAGCGCGAGCGTGTAGTCCTTCGCGGCGAATTCCTTCGCGCGGCCGACGGAGGTCGGCAGGTCCTTCGCCAGGTCGCCCTTGAGCTTGCCATGGTAGAACGCCGCGGCGGTGTAGGTCGGCAGGAAGAGCTGATAAGGCAGGTCGTTGCCCGGCGCGAAGAGCGCCGTCTCGAAGTTCATGATCGAGGAGATGAGGATGATGCCGTTGAGGTAGAGGTTGTATTTCTGCTGCAGGTAATCGGAGAGGCCGGCGGCGCGCGTGGTGCCGTAGCTTTCGCCAACGAGGAATTTCGGCGAGGCCCAGCGCTGGTTGCGCGTCGTCCAGAGCCGGATGAAGTCGGCCACCGACTCGATGTCACCGGTGAAGCCGTGGAATTGCTTCGCGTCGACGTCCTTCGCGGCGCGGCTGTAGCCGGTCGAGACGGGGTCAATGAACACGAGGTCGGTCTCGTCGAGCCAGGAGAATTCATTATCCTGCCACTTGTAGGGCGGCGGCAGCGAGTCGCCTTTGTCCGTCATGATGACCCGCTTCGGCCCGAGTGCGCCCATGTGCAGCCAAACGGACGAGGAGCCGGGGCCGCCGTTGAAAGAGAACATCAGCGGGCGCTTCGCGGCGTCGGGTTCGTCCACCTTGGTGTAGGCAACGAAGAAGATGTTCGCGCGGGGCTTGTCCTTGTCGTCTTTCAGCACGAGGTAGCCGGCCGTGGCGCGGTATTTGATGACCTTGCCTCCGATGGCCAGCTCGTGCTCGGTGACGGACAGCACGGGCTCCTTCTCTTTCTCCTTCTCGGGCGCGGCGGCCTTCTTGTCCACGTCCTTGTCCTTTTCCTTGGATTGTTCCTGGGCGGAGACCAAGGTGAACGTGAGGCAGATCAACCACAGCAAATGACGGGTGTTTTTCATGGGGATGATGGCTGAGCGAATTCGGGGCGGCCTGTTGAGGCAATACGATTTCCCCGGTTCGGTGAAACTTTGCCCGGGATGGGGCCGTCACCTCGGGCTCGGGCCGAAGGTATTAATTGCACCCGCTCCATCTCACTCTTTAACATTCATCATGGCATCCCCGGGCACCTCCCGCGTCAAAATCATCGTCACCCTTGCTTTCCTCGGCGCCGCTGCCGCCGGGGGCTACTACTACTACCGCTACACCGAGGAGGCCAGGGCGCCGGAATACACCACCACCACCGTCATCCGGGGCGCCATCACCCAGACGGTCACCGCCACCGGGGATCTTGCGCCGATCCTGAACGTCAATGTGAGCAGCCAGATCTCGGGCAACATCCTGAAGCTTTACGTGGACTGGAACTCGACGGTGAAGCAAGGCCAGGTCCTGGCCGAGCTCGATCCCTCCAGCTACCAGACCGCCCTGCTGCAATCCGAGGGCCAGCTCGCCAACGCCAAGGCCAACTTCCAGCTCATGACGGCGAACACCAGCCGCGCGCGGGAGCTCTTCGCCAAAAACCTCATCGCCCAGAGCGACCTCGACACCGCCGAGGCCCAGCTCGCGCAGGCCGCCGCCCAGGTGCAGATCCAGACGGCCAACAACGAAACCGCGAAGGTCAACCTCTCCCGCTGCACGATCTACTCGCCCATCGACGGCACCGTCATCTCCCGCCAGGTCGACGTCGGCAACACCGTGGCCGCCAGCCTCAGCGCCCCGACCCTCTTCGTGATCGCGAATGATCTCCGCAGCATGCAGATTGACGCCGCCGTCTCCGAGGCGGACATCGGCAACGTGGAGCTGGACCAGGCCGTCAACTTCACCGTGGATGCGTACCCCAGCCGGCAGTTCCGCGGCACGGTCTCCCAGATCCGCAACTCGCCCAAGACCTCCCAGAACGTCGTGATCTACGACACGATGATCAGGGTGCGCAACGACGACCTGAAGCTTCGTCCGGGCATGACGGCCAACGTCTCCATCATTGTCGCCAACCAGCCTGACGCCTTGCGGATCGCCAACAGTGCCTTGCGCGTGCGGCTCCCCGAGGGAGTCGCCGCCCTGCCCGCGGCTGCCGCCAAGCCCGCGGACGCCAAGTCGGACGATGCCCCCCCTGCGCCTCGGCCCGCCACTGACGAGGAGCGCCGCAAATTGATGGCCGACGCCGGCTTCGTGCGCGGCGGTGGAGGAGGCGGCGGCCCGCCTTCGCCCGAAGTCATCGCGAGGATGGCCCAGCTCGCGAAGGAACGCGGCCTCGAGATGCCGGCCCTGGGCGGTCGTGGCGGCGGCAATCGCGGCGGCGGTGGTGGCAACACCAACGGACCGGTCACCCGCACCCTCTACAAGCTGGCGGGCGATCCGAAGTCCCCGCAGCTCCAGGCTGTCAGCGTGAAGCTCGGCATCACCGACGGCATCACCACCGAGGTGCTCGACGGACTGCAGGGAAAGGACGTGGTGGTCACAGGCATCAGCCTGCCGGGCGCGAAAGCGGCGGCCCCGGGGGCCGCAAATCCGTTCAGTGGCGGCCAGCGGCGCGGTTTCTAATCGCCCGCCTTCCCCTCTCCGATGCCTGCTGTTGTCCAACTCAAGGACATCCATAAAACCTATGACTCCGGCGAGGTGCAGGTGCACGCCGTGCGCGGCATCTCCCTGGAACTGCAAAAGGGCGAGTTCATGGCGATCATGGGCGCCAGCGGCTCGGGCAAGTCCACGCTGATGAACACGCTCGGCTGCCTCGACCGGCCGACCCGCGGCACGTTCCTGCTCGACGGCATCGATGTCCGCACGCTTGACCGCAACCAGCTCGCCGACCTGCGCAACGAAAAACTGGGCTTCGTGTTCCAGGGTTTCAATCTCCTCGCGCGCACCACCGCGCTCGAGAACGTCGAGCTGCCGATGCTCTACGGCAAGAACCGCGGCTCCTCGGCCCAACTGCACGACCGCGCCCTGCACTGCCTCGACATCGTCGGCCTGGCCAACCGCGCCGACCATTTCCCCAGCCAGCTTTCCGGCGGCCAGCAGCAGCGCGTGGCCATCGCCCGCGCCCTCGTCAACGAGCCGCAGGTCCTCCTCGCTGACGAACCGACCGGCAACCTCGACAGCAAGACCTCCGTCGAGGTGATGGGCGTGTTCCAGAAACTCAACGACCAGGGCATCACCATCGTCATGGTCACGCATGAGCTCGACATCGCCCACTACTGCCGGCGCAACCTCATCGTGCGCGACGGCCGCGTCGTCAACGATCTGCAGGTCGCCACCCGCTCGATCGCCGAGGTGGAGATCCGGAAAATCCTCGAGGCCGAGGCGGCGGCGAAGCTCATCGGCACCGGCTGATCCTCCCATGCGCCTCGGCTCCACCGTCACCGTCTCCCTCCGCGCCCTGCGGCGCAACACCATGCGCTCCATCCTGACCGCGCTGGGCATCATCATCGGCGTGGGCGCGGTCATCGCCATGGTCAGCATCGGCAACGGCGCCAAATCCACCGTCGAGGCCCAGATCGCCAGCCTCGGGCAGAACGTGCTCCTGATTTTTCCCGGCAGTTTCAACCAGGGCGGCGCGCGCAGCGGGGCGTTTGGCGCCGGCACCCTCAACATCGATGACGCCGACGCCATCGGCCGCGAGGTCCAGAACCTGGCCGGCATCAGTCCCGAGGTGCGCACCAACGCGCAGGTGCTCGCCAACGGCCTCAACTGGTCCACCACCGTCTTCGGCGAGGGCGCCGATTATCTCAGCATCCGCCAGTGGCCGCTCAGCGAGGGCGCCATGTTTTCCGACCAGGACATCCGCAGCGTCGGCAAAGTCGCCATCATCGGGCAGACCATTGCCAAACAGCTGTTCCCCGACAACGACCCCCTCGGCCAGACCTTGCGGATCAAGAACCAGCCGTTCCGCGTTGTCGGCGTGCTCGTGGGCAAGGGCCTGTCCGTGCAGGGCTCCGACCAGGACGATCTCGTGATCATCCCCTACACCAGCGCCATGAAGCGCGTGGCCAAGCAGACGATGCTCCGCTCGATCAATGTGCAGGCGTCCACCCCGGACACCATCGACGAAGTGCAGGCCGACATCACCGCCCTGCTCCGCCAGCGGCACCGCACCACCGAGCAGACGGATGATTTCATTGTCCGCAACCAGGCGGAGATCGCCGCCGCCGCCACCGCCACCTCCCAGACCCTGACCCTGCTGCTGGCCGCCATCGCCGGCGTCTCGCTGGTCGTCGGCGGCATCGGCATCATGAACATCATGCTCGTGTCCGTCACCGAACGCACGCGCGAGATCGGCATCCGCATGGCCGTCGGCGCGCACGGCAGCGATGTGCTCATGCAATTCCTGATCGAGGCGGTGATCCTCAGTTCGATGGGCGGCATCCTCGGCATCCTGCTTGGGGTCGGAGCCTCCCAGCTCGTTTCCATGTTGAACGGCTGGCCGGTGCTCGTCTCCACCACCTCGGTGGTGGTCGCGTTTTTCTTCAGCGCCGCGGTCGGGATGTTCTTCGGCTTCTACCCCGCCCGCAAGGCCGCGCAACTCGACCCGATCGAGGCGCTCCGCTACGAATAAGCAGCAAGGCATCACAGATTCGCGGACGGGGTCGTCCGCGCTCCACTTGAATGGAGCCATGGCGACCTCGTGTGGATTTCCCATTCTTGGGAATCATGCTTCCCGCGACCGAGGGAATGGCGCGGGCGCCGCCCGCCTTGATTTTCGCGGCAAATTTTTGTTTGCCTGCAATTGGACGGGTTAAGCAGGGCGCCCCGGAGTTGGCACGGCGCTAGCAAAGGGGTTGGCATCAACACAACTCCGTCATGAAAAATTCCTCCCCTCCATTTCCCTGATCCTCGCCGCCGGCGCCGCCTGTGTGGCTCTCTTCGCCCTCGCCAATTCCCGCTTCGCTGCCGGCCTGCCCGTGCGGAGCTTTGAGAAGCTGCAGCAGGAGAACCCCGGCTTCAATCCCGGCGGCGTCATCACTGCGCAGCTGGCGCTACCGGCCGCCAAATACGACCAGCCCGAAAAACGCCTCGCGTTCATCGACGCCACGCTCACCCGCCTGCGCGCCCTGCCGGGTGTTCGTGCCGCCGGCCTCACCGACGTGCTGCCTTTTCACCGGCAACAACAGCCAGGGTTCCTACTCGAGCCCCGATATCATCGTGCCGCCCGGCCAGGATCCGCTCGGCAAGCGCATCGGTCGCGGCGGCGATGCGCCCGATTTCCGCATCATCATCGGCGTGGTCGCACCCATCAAGTTCCAGAGTCTGGACGAGGATGTGAAGAAGGAAACGCTTTATCACCCGTACGCCCAGAATGCCGGCACCAACCTTATCCTCGTGGTAAAGACCGATGGTGATCCCACGTCGCTGACTGCCGCTGTGCGCGAGGCCGGCCGCGTGAACCCGCTGGATGCCCTGCGGGCGGAATAAACCGGCCCCCTGGCCTGTCGCGCCGCACTCGCGCCGGCCGGATGGCGGGCGGGGTGCGCCGGCCACGGGCTTCTTTTCCGCATAAAATTTCTAGGAACGTCACTTGCCGGACGCGATCGTTTCCCGCTATTCTGCCACCATGAGCATGATCGCCACCCAAATTCGCCAGAAGGACGCCCTGTTCTACTTCGCGTCCTATCCGTCAGAGAAACTCCTGCAAAAGGTCCGCTTCATCAGCCGCTACTACGACGAGGCTGGCGGCAGCATCCGGGCCGAGGACACGCCGCCCGAGGACGACGTCGCCCAGTTCATCGGCCGCGTGGAACGCAGCGACAAGGCCTTCCAGCGCGAGCTGTCCCGCGCCAAGATCCGTGCCATCCGCAATTTCTACGAAACCGCCGTCAGCCAGCCGCCCATCCCCGGCACCGTCCTGCTGTTCACGCCGCAAAAGCTCAGTTTCGAGCCCATGACGGAAGGTTCCGGCGTCGGCCGGATGTCGGAACCGGCCGAGAAATTCCTCATCATCGACGGCCAGCACCGGCTGGCCGCCCTCGAGTTCTTCGCCCGCACGCATCCCGACGAGGCCCGCAACATCAGCGTGCCCTGCGTCATTTTCGACGGCCGCACCGAGGACTTTGCCACCGAGATGTTCGTCATCATCAACTCCACGCCCACGCGCATCAACAAGAGCCATCTGGTGGATTTGTATGAACGCGTCTCGTGGGCGGAACCGGACCGGCGTTTCGCCGCGCACATCGCCGAGATGCTCTACAACGAGGCGGACAGCCCATTGCGCTATCGCATCAACCGCCTGGGCGGCCGGAGTAAACAGGAGAAGTGGATACTTCAAGCCGAGTTGTACA
>DATFUQ010000252.1:0-7648 GCA_035260745.1 Lacunisphaera sp.
GATTTGGCACAAGCTCGCGGATAAGCCGTGGGGAATGCGCGAATTTGCTGTCGTCACTCCAGACGGCCACCGGATCGTGTTTGGAGAAAAATTGCCGGTTTAGCTCGATGCAAAGCCTCAAAAAAAACGCCGAACCAGTCGCTACAGCCAACGGCCCCGCCCGCGCGTGGCACATCTCTAACGTTCGGCGAAGAGAGGAGGCCGGCTGAAGGCCAAAGGGCCTCAAAGCTTGTAGCCTGATGGGATCACCGCGCCCTTGGTCACGCAGAGGATGCCGTCGCGGATGACCACGCCGTGGGCGAAGTCCCCGTCGGCCTTGCCCTCGGGCGAAAGCACCACGCCGTCGCCGATGCGGGCGTTCTTGTCGATGATGGCGCGGCTGATCCGGCAATTGCGGCCGACCCCGATGGAGGGGCGGTTTTGCGCCTTGTCCGCCAGCACCTCCTTCTCCGTCTGGTAATAATCCGCGCCCATCATCACCACGTCCTCCAGGTTGGAGTTTTCGCCGAGGATGGCGCGGATGCCGATGACGCAGTGCTTGAGCGTCGAGTCCGTGACAAGGCAGCCGTCGCCGATGACCACGTGGTCGATGTTGCACTTGTTGACCTTCGAGGCGGGCAGGTAGCGCGGGTGCGTGTAGATCGGGGCGTTGCGGTCGAAGAAATTGAACGGCGGGAGCGGTTGCGCGAGCGCAAGGTTCGCCTCGAAGAAGGCGCGCACGGTGCCGATGTCCTCCCAGTAGCCCTCGAAGATGTAGCTGCAGAGCCTGGCCTTGCCCAGCAGGGCGGGGATGACCTCCTTGCCGAAGTCCTTCATGCTGTTCTCCAGCGCGTGCTGGAGCACGTCGCGGCTGAAGACATAGATGCCCATCGAGGCGAGGCAGCGTTTTTCCGGCGAGGGCGCCAGCTTCTTCGCCAGCGTCGGGCTGATCGTCAGGCTGTCGATGAGCGCCGGATCCTTCGGCTTCTCCACGAACTCGGAGATGGTCAGGTCGTCGGCGACGCGCATCAGGCCCAGCCCCTCCACCTTCGAGACGGGAAACGGGATGGCGGCGATCGTCACGTCGGCCCCGGTCGCGACGTGCTGGTCGATGATGGCGCTGAAATCCATCCGGTAGAGCTGGTCGCCCGACAGGATGAGGATTAAGTCGTGCCGGTGGCTGTTGAAGTGGACGAGGTTGCGGCGCACCGCGTCGGCCGTGCCCTCATACCAGGCGTTGCTTTTTTCCGTCTGCTCGGCCGAGAGGATGTCGATGAAGCCCGCGCCAAACGGATCGAAATGAAAGCTCTTCTGGATGTGCCGGTGCAGCGAGGCGGTGAGAAACTGGGACAGCAGGAAAATCCGGTTGTAGCCCGAGTTCAGGCAATTGCTGATGGGGATGTCCACAAGCCGGTATTTGCCCGCGAGGGGCACCGCGGGCTTGCAGCGCTCCTTGGTCAGCGGGAACAGCCGCGTGCCGCGACCGCCGCCCATGATCACCGACAAAACTCGCCTGGATTCAGCCATCGGGGTGTTGTTCTAATTCCTTGCGGTATGATTTGAACACCGTCAAAAATCGCCAGCTTAAACCATTATGTGCGGAATCGTCGGCTACATCGGCAAACAGAAGGCCTCGGCCATCATTCTCGAGGGGCTCAAGCGCCTCGAATATCGCGGCTATGACTCCGCGGGCATCGCCATCCTGAATGGCGGACACTTCGACGTCGCCAAGAAAGCCGGCCGCGTCGCGGGCCTGATCAAGAGCACCCCCGCCCAGAAACTCGCCGGCACGACCGGCCTGGGGCACACCCGCTGGGCCACGCACGGCGGCGTCACCGACGCCAACGCCCACCCGCACATCAGCAGCGATGGCAAGTTCGCCCTCATCCACAACGGCGTCATCGAGAATTACGCCAGCATCAAGAAATTCCTGCTGACCAAGGGCTATACTTTCAAGTCCGAGACCGACACCGAGGTGCTCAGCAATCTCATCGCCTACCATTACCAGAAGGAACCGGAGACCAGGGAGGGCAGCCGCTTTCTCGAGTCCGTCCGCAAGACCCTGCGCCACATCGAGGGCGCCTACGGCATCGCGGTGATGTGCACCGACTGCCCCGCCGAGATCGTCTCCGCCCGCAAAGGCTCGCCGCTCATCCTCGGCGTGGGCGACGGCGAATACATGCTGGCCAGCGATGTCGCGGCCATCATCAGCCGCACGCAGAACGTCGTCTACCTCAAGGACGGCGAGATCGTGCACATCACGGCGAAGAATTTCTCCATCACCACCCTCGACGCCGAGGATGTGTCGCCGGTCATCGACACCGTCACCTGGAAGATCGAGGACTCCGAGATGAACGGCCACGCGCACTTCATGGAGAAGGAGATTTTCGAGCAGCCCGCGGCGCTCGAGAACACCATGCGCGGCCGCTTCTCCGAGGACGGCAGCACCGCCCAGTTCGGCGGCTTGAACATCTCCGCCGTCGACCTGCGGCAGGTCGACCGCTTTCACTTCCTCGCCTGCGGCAGCGCGTGGCACGCCTGCCTCGTCACCGAGCACCTCATCGAGCATTTCGCCCGCGTGCCGGTCGAGGTGGACTACGCCTCGGAGTTCCGCTACCGCAACATGCCGCTGGGCAACAGCACGCTCTTCTTCACCATCAGCCAGTCGGGCGAGACCATCGACACCCTCGCGGCGATGCGCGAGGCCAAGCGCAAGGGCTACAAGGTGCTCGCGATCAACAATGTCGTCGGCTCCAGCATCGCGCGCGAGGCGGACGGCGGCGTCTACCAGCACGTCGGCCCCGAGATCGGCGTGGCCTCCACCAAGGCGTTCACCTCCCAGCTACTCGTCGGCGCCCTGCTGGCGCTCTACCTCGGCCGCATGCGCGACATGAGTTTCAGCGACGGCGTGGAATACGTGCAGGCGCTCAAGCGCGTGCCCGACCTCGTGCGCCAGACGCTCGAGCAGGCGCCCAGGATCAAGGAGATCGCGAAACGCTACGCCCAATATCACGACTTCCTCTTCCTCGGCCGGCTCTCCCTCTTCCCCGTGGCCCTCGAGGGCGCGCTCAAGCTCAAGGAAATTTCCTACATCCACGCCGAGGGTTACCCCGCCGCCGAGATGAAGCACGGCCCCATCGCCCTCATCAGCGAGCAGTGCCCCTCGGTCTTCTTCGTGTCGTCGGGCGAGATGTTCAACAAGGTCGTGTCCTCCATGCAGGAGATCAAGGCGCGCAAGGGGAAGATCATCGCCGTCGCCACGGAGAAATGCGACCTGCCCGACGGCCTGGCCGACGAGATCATCCGCATTCCCGAGTGCCACGAGGCCGTGCTGCCGATTGTCGCCACCATCCCCGTGCAGTTGCTGAGCTATTACATCGCGGTGGAATTGCAGCGCGACGTGGACAAGCCGCGCAATCTCGCCAAGTCGGTCACCGTCGAATAGCGCATGCAAGTCTCACCCCCGCGCGAGGAATTCCTGCGCCTGAGCAGGCAGGGCAACGTCGTCCCGGTCCGGGCCGACCTGCTGGCGGATTTGGAGACGCCCGTTTCGGCCTACGCCAAGCTCCGCGGCAACGGGCCGGCCTTCCTGCTCGAGTCGGTCGAGGGCGGCGAGCACGTCTCGCGCTACAGCTTCATCGGCTGCAACCCGCGCAAAATCCTCTCGGCCAGGCCCGGCGCGGCCGACCCGCTCGCCGAATTGCAAAAGGAGCTGGCCGGCTACCGGCCGGTCAGCGTGCCGGGCCTGCCGCCGTTCACCGGCGGGGCGGTCGGTTACCTGGGCTACGAGTTCATCCACAGCGTGGAGCCGACGGTGCCGCTCGCCGCGCGCGACGAGCTCGGCGTGCCGATGATGTGGTTCATGCTGTGCGACTCGGTCCTGGCCTTTGACCGCGCCCACCAGACCATGCGGCTCATCGTCAACGCCCACATCGGCGCCGATGCCGGCGCCGCCTACGACGCGGCCTGCGCCGAGCTCAAGCGCATGCAGGCCGCCCTCGCCCGACCGACGCCGCTTGCCTCCTCCACGCTCGGCGACACCGCCGCGGTGAAAGTGCCCGCCGGGAACTTCACCCAGGCCGCCTTTGAAAAGATGGTCGGGGACTCCCAGGAATTCATCCGCGCCGGCGACATTTTCCAGATCGTCCTCTCCCAGCGATTCTCGCAGGCGTTCACCAAGTCGCCCCTCGATCTCTACCGCGCGCTGCGCACGGTGAATCCCTCGCCCTACATGTTCCTGCTCGAGACCGGCGACTTCGCCCT
This sequence comes from Lacunisphaera sp., assembly GCA_035260745.1. Lineage (GTDB taxonomy): Bacteria > Verrucomicrobiota > Verrucomicrobiia > Opitutales > Opitutaceae > Lacunisphaera. The sequence continues at coordinate 4,243 of DATFUQ010000252.1, forward strand.
CGTCGGAGCCTCGCCCGAGGTTCATGTGCGCCTCACCGGCCGCAAGGTCGAGATCCGCCCGATCGCCGGCACGCGGCCACGCGGCCAGACCGCGGCCGAGGACGCCGTCCTCGAAAAGGAATTGTTGGCCGACGAAAAGGAGCGCGCCGAGCACCTCATGCTGGTGGACCTCGCGCGCAACGACATCGGCCGGGTCTGCGCCTACGGTTCGATCCAGGTGCCCGAGTTTATGACCATCGAGCGCTACTCCCATGTGATGCACATTGTGTCACAGGTGGAGGGGCAACTTGCGCCAGAACGCACCGCTTTTGACCTGATGCGTGCCACTTTTCCCGCCGGCACGGTCAGCGGCGCCCCGAAAGTCCGCGCCATGCAGTTGATTGCTAAAATGGAGGCCGCCCAGCGCGGCAGTTACGCCGGGGCGCTCGGCTATTTCAGCTACGACGGCAATTTGGATTCCTGCATAACCCTAAGGACGGCATTGGTTAAAGCCGGGCAAATCCACATCCAGGCCGGCGCGGGCATCGTGGCGGACTCAGTGCCGGCGTCGGAGTATCAGGAGACGATCAACAAGGCGTCGGCCTTGTTCAAGGCCATCAGTCTGGCCGACAAGCTCACCGGTTGAGCGCCCGGGCGGCACAGAACCGCGTATTGTCTGTCGTAACAGGGTATCTGGGAATTTCCTCCCGCCCTCCGGCATCTAATATGCAAGGAGACTGGGATGTCACCCAGCCCTGCAACGCCCAGCCTCACCGCCATGCCTCACCGCAAAAAGACTCTCCGCTCCACGCCGGCAGCAGTCGCGATGCCCGCGGATCGCACCTCGACCAGCGTCAGCATCCCCTCGCCCGACGAGGGCCTCGGCCTCCGGCCCGAGATCAAGGCCGTCGCTGCGCCGTCCCAGTTCGACCAGGCCTCGCCCGTTGACCGCCGCGACGAGCGCTCGAATCTCCAGCTTTATCTCAACGAGATCCGCCAGACTCCCCTCCTGACCATTCAGGAGGAGATCAAGCTCGCCGCCCGCATCAAGCGCGGCGACAAGGCGGCCCGCGACCACATGATCAAGGCCAACCTGCGCCTCGTGGTCAAAATCGCCTACGACTACAACCAGATGGGCCTTCCGCTCATGGACCTCATCAGCGAGGGCAACCTCGGCCTGATCAAGGCCGTCGAGCGCTTCGATCCCGCCAAGGGCGGCAAGCTCTCCACCTACGCCGCATGGTGGATCAAGCAGTCGATGAAGCGCGCCCTGGCCAACCAATCCAAGACCATCCGCCTGCCCGTCCACCTCGTGGACAAGATCTCCCGCATGCGGAAGATGATCGCCAAGCTCACCGACGAGCTCGGGCGCGAACCCGAGAACGAGGAAATCGCCGCCGAGCTGCAGATCCCGACCGCCAAGGTCGCGCTGCTCAAGACCGTCAGCGTGCGTCCCGCCTCGCTCGACGCCCCTGTCGGCGAAGACAATGACTCGGCCACCCTCGGCGACCTGGTCGGCGACGAGGCCGCGGTCAGTCCCTACGAGGGTCTGGGTAACAAGAATCTCAAGGAGGACCTCAGCGCCATGGTCAACTCGCTCGAGCCCCGCGAGGCCAGCATCATCAAACTGCGCTTCGGCCTCGACGGCGAGAAGGAGCTCACGCTCGAGGAGGTCGGCCGCAAATTCAAGGTCACCCGCGAGCGCATCCGCCAGCTCGAGTATCTGGCCCTCGGCAAGATCCGCCGCCAGATGCAGAGCCATAACAAGATTCGCACCGCCGACGAGGTGGAGCAGGAGACCCTGGCCGGGCACCGCGCCGAGGTCATCCGCGAGTTCATCGCCAAGCAGCCCGCCTCCGCCAAGAGCTGAGCCGCCGTAATTTTGGTCACCGCTCGAACCCAAGCGCCCGCCGTAGTGCGGGCGCTTTTATTTGGGGTGTGACGTCCTTCATGGAGGGCCCAGCTCCCGCTGGGCCGCGGCACATCCGGAGATGTGCCCTCCACAAGCCCGCGGGGCTGACCTGTCATCCTTAGCCTTGGCGAAGGATGATGGCTCCGTCTCCTGACGGGCCTTCTGTATTTCCTGTAGGTTGCGCGCTCGCGCGCAACGTGGCGTGCAAGCACGCCACCTACAAACATCCCCTCACCAATAAAAAGGGCGCCCGCGGTTAGCGGACGCCCTTGAAGTTGGATCACGGACAGCGCGGCAGCTTATTCCTTCTTGGAAGCCTCGTCGAAGATGTCGCCGAGGTTCGTGAGGTCGGAGGCGCCGGTCGTCTTGGCGAACTGGTCGTAGGTCGCCGTCTCCTGGGCCAGTTGCTCGGCCGAGTAGTTGGCGGCCTTGATGCTCAGGCCGATGCGGCGCGACTCGCGGTCGATCTTGATGACGCGGGCGGTGACTTCCTGGCCGGGCTTGAGTACGTCCTTCACCTTGTCGACGCGCTCTTCCTGAATCTGCGAGATGTGCACGAGGCCGTCGATGCCGTCCTTCAGCTCTACGAAAGCGCCGAAGGTCGTGATCTTGGAGATCACGCCGGGGACGACGTCGCCGATGCGGAAAAACGCGTCGATGTCCGTCCACGGGTCGGTGGCGAGCTGCTTCATGCCGAGGCTGATGCGCTGCTGGTTCGGGTCGACGTCGAGGACGATGGCGTCCACCTCGTCGCCCTTCTTGAGCATCTCGGACGGGTGGTTGATCTTGCGGGTCCAGGACATGTCGGAGACATGCACCATGCCGTCGATGCCTTCCTCGAGTTCGACGAAGGCGCCGTAGGTGGTCATGTTGCGCACCTTGCCGCGGACGCGGGCGCCCACCGGGTAGTTGTGGCGGACCATGTCCCACGGATTGGGCTCGAGCTGGCGGAGGCCGAGCGAAATCTTCTGCTCCTCCTTCTGGATGCCGAGGACGACCGCATCGAGCTCCTGGCCGACCTTGAGCAGCTCGGAGGGGTTGGTGATGCGCTTGGTCCAGGACATCTCGGTGATGTGCAGCAGGCCGTCCATGCCGTCGAGGTCGATGAACGCGCCGAAATCGGTGATGTTCTTGACGACGCCCTTGCGGATCTGGCCGGGCTGCAGCTTCTCGAGGAGGTCGCGGCGCTTGTTGATGCGCTGCTCCTCGATCAGCTCGCGGCGCGACAGAACGATGTTCTGGCGTTCGTGATTGATCTTGAGGACCTTGAAATCGTAGGTCTGGCCGACGTATTGATCCAGGTTCTTGGGGGGCTGGACGTCGATGTGCGAGGCGGGCAGGAAGGAATCGACGCCGATCGAGACGATCAGGCCGCCCTTGACCTTGGCCTTGACGCGGCCGGGGACGACGGAGCCCTCCTGGCACTTGACGAGGATGTTCTCCCAGTTTTTCTTCTGTTGGGCCTGCTCGTAGGAGAGGATGGGGTTGCCCTCCTTGTCCTCGAGCTTCTCGAGG
>DATFUQ010000253.1:0-3524 GCA_035260745.1 Lacunisphaera sp.
AGGTTGTTGATGCCCATGGCGACGCCGATCATTTCCTTGGTGTAGCGGCGGAAGTAGGAGACGAGCCGGTAGAACTCGGAATAATTCGAAATGAGCGTGGTGAACCCGATGTGGCCGAGCATGTCGACGCGGGCGAGGAAGTCCTTGGCGTCGAGATCGCCCTCCGAGAGCAGGTTGTTCATGGTGATTTCCATGAGGACGAGCATGTCCTTCCCCTGCACCATGGGCTCCTGCATGAACTGGGCCGTGGCGCAGGTGAGCATGTCGACGTTGACGTGCGTGACCGGCCGGAAGCTGCCGCGCTCGACGAGCACGGCCTTGTGGTGCAGCACCTCGGAGGGCTGGAGCACATCGCCGTTGGGGGCGAACATCACGGCGTTGGTCAGGCCGTATTGGACGAGGCGGAGCGAGAGCAGCCGGTTGTCGACGGAGGCGAAGACCGGGCCGCTGACCCGGAGCATGTCAATCTCGACGCGGTCAGTGCCGATGTTGTCGACAAGCGACTGGATGAGTTGGTTGGGATCGTTGGTGTAGTTGAAGGCGCCGTAGATGAGATTGGTGCCGACGATGCCGAGCGCCTGTTGCTGCAGGACGTTTTCCTTGTCCCACATGCGGACGTGGATGACGATGTCGTTGGGTTCCTCGAGCGGGTTGTGCTGGAAGCGGATGCCCAGCCAGCCGTGGCCGTCGTTCGGGCCCTTGAAGCTCTTCGCGACGACGGTGTCGGCAAAGACAAAGAACTTGGTGCGGTCGCCGCGCTTCTCGGAGAGGCGTTCCTTGAGCAGGCGGTATTCGTGGTCGAGCATCGTCTGCAGACGCTCTTGCGAAACATAGCGCGGGGCCTTGCCATAGATGGCGTCGCTGAAGGTCATGTCGTAGGCCGACATGGTCTTGGCGATGGAGCCGGACGCGCCCCCGACCTGGAAAAAGATGCGCGACACCTCCTGTCCGGCGCCGATCTCGGCAATGGTGCCATAGCGGGAGCCATCAAGGTTGATGGTCAGGGCCTTGCGGTTGGTGGTGAGCAGCTCTTTTTTCTCAGACATGGCCGGACTATAGGCCGGTTTGACCGCGAATGGGAAGTCTTAGGTGCGAAACAATTGGGCGGTAGCAGGGAAGATCAAGCATTCCGGCGTACCTTTTGTCCCGGCCTAATACCGCCGGGCCCCGGCCGGCGCCGGTCGACGCTTTTCGCTGGCGGAAGGGAGTGGGTTGCCTAGGTTCGCGCCTATGAAGAACTTCTTCACCTCTTTCTTTGCCACGCTAACCGCGCTGATCGTTTTCCTCATCGGCGGGTTCTTGATGTTTTTCCTGATTCTGGGCGCTCTTGCCGCTCTGGGCCAGAAGAAGCCCGTGGAAGTGCAAACCGGCTCCTACCTGGTATTCAACCTCTCGACCAACATCCAGGACTCGCCCTCGCAGGTGGAGGGGCTGGATGATTTCCTGGAGGCGTTTGGCGGCGGTTCCGCCCGCGCCCTGCAATTGCGCGAGGTCACCCGCGCCCTCCAGGCCGCCGCCAGGGACGGAGACATCAGGGGCCTCTATCTCACCGGGTCGGTGCTGCCGCAGGGCTACGGTTCCGGTTATGCCGCGCTCAAGGAAGTGCGCGAGGCCATCGAGGCCTTCAAGGCCTCGGGCAAACCCGTCAAGGCCTACCTGACCTACGCCGACACCCGCGATTTCTACCTGGCCTCCGCGGCCAGTGAACTCGTGCTCGATCCCTACGGCGCGGTGCTGATGCCCGGGCTGGCCTCGCAGCCGATGTTCTTCGCCGGCGCGTTCGAGAAATTTGGCATCGGCGTGCAGGTCACCCGGGTCGGGAAATACAAGAGCGCCGTCGAACCCTACACCCGCAAGGACATGAGCCCGGAGAACCGCGTGCAGATCCAGAAGCTGCTCGATGACGTCTGGGCGAACCTGACGGTCCCCATCGAGCAGGCACGCAAGCTGCCGGCGGGCGCGTTGCAAAAGGCCGTGGACGCAAAGGGCCTGATTCGCGCCGATGACGCCAAGCAGCTCAAGCTCGTCGACCGCGTGGCTTACGTGGACGAGGTGCTCGACGATTTGAAGGCGGCAACCGGCCGCAAGGGTTCCAGCGAACCTTTCAAACAGGTGGCGTTGAAGGATTATGCCAAGCTGGTTTCCAATCGCGGCTTGGTGGCCAAGCGGCAGAGCCAGGGCAAGATCGAGCTCGGCGGCGGTGGCCGCATCGCCATTGTCTATGCCGAGGGCGAGATCGTCGACGGCAACGGCAGTGACGAGGGCTATGTCTACGGGGCGAAGACCGCGCGTCTGCTCCGCCAGATCCGGCAGGATGACAAAGTCAAGGCCCTCGTTCTCCGGGTAAACAGCCCCGGCGGCAGCGTTTCCGCCTCGGAGGCCATCCAGCGTGAAGTGCGCCTCATCCAGCAGAAAATGCCGGTGATTGTCTCCATGGGCACCGTGGCCGCTTCGGGCGGCTACTGGATTTCCACCTACTCCGACCGGATCTTTGCCGAGCCCGCCACCATCACGGGCTCCATCGGCGTGTTTGGCATGTTCCTCAATTTCCAGGGCCTGGCGACCGACAAGCTCGGCCTGACCTTTGACACGGTGAAGACCGGGAAATTTGCCGACGCCGCCACCATCATCCGGCCCAAGACCGACGATGAGCTGGCGATTTTCCAGTCCACGGTCGACTGGGTCTATGACCAGTTCCTCAGTAGGGTCGTCGAATCACGCAAGCTCGACCGCAAGGCCGTCGAGGAGATCGCCCAGGGCCGGGTGTGGTCCGGCAGCGAGGCGTTGAAGCTCGGCCTCGTCGACGAAATCGGCGGGCTGGCCGATGCCGTCAAGTATGCCGCCGCGAAGGCGAAGCTCGGCGATGACTTCCCCGTGACCGAATATCCGCGCAAAAAGATGTTTGCGGAGGCCTTCGCCGAGGCGCTGGAAGGCAAGCGCCGCGAGCAGACGCTGAGCGGCCCGGTCGGCCTGCTGATCCGCGAGGCGACCGAGGAGCTGCAGTCATTGGCCAAGTTCAATGATCCCCGCGGCCTTTATATCCGGCTGCCCTTTGAGCTGAAGCTGCGGTGACGTGTGCTTCTAGCCAAGCAATCCCCCTTTCCTGTCATTCTGAGCGCAGCGTAAGAATCCATGTATCCGCAGATAATATCATGATCGATGCCGTGGATCCTTCGCTGCGCTCAGGATGACAATCCATTTTTAGCATACCCAAACACGACCAATGGCCCAGGAATATACTCTCGTTAAGGACTGCCCGGCGACCGTTATCCCGGCTGGCGACAAAGTCACGCTCAAGGCTGGCGAAAGCGTGCTCATCACCCAGACGCTCGGCGGCAACGTCACAGTCCGCACCGATCGAGGACTCTTTCGAATCGCGCGCGAGGACATCGGTGCCATCGGCGGCTACAAGCCCGCGGTCGAGATTCCTTCGACCGGCTCAGGGCAACCCGCCTTCTCGGAGGCGGCGGTTTGGGAGGCGCTCAAGAGCTGCTTCGACCCGGAGATTCCCGTCAACATCGTCG
>DATFUQ010000254.1:0-15916 GCA_035260745.1 Lacunisphaera sp.
GACGAGCCGCACCTCGCTCGATCTGACCGGCCCGCAGGCCGCGCTGCTCCGGGAAATGCGCGCCTCCGGCAAGCCCGTCATCCTCCTGCTCATGACCGGCCGGCCGCTCACCATTGAGTCCGCCGAACCGCTGGCCGATGCGATTCTCCTCGCCTGGCATCCCGGCACGATGGGCGGTCCGGCCATTGCCGATGTCCTAACCGGCGCCTGCAATCCGTCGGGCCATTTGCCTGTCACCTGGCCGCGGTCGGTCGGACAAATCCCGATTTTCTACGCGCACAAGGCCTCCGGCCGCCCGCTTCCGCGCGCCGATGAGCCGGATGACCGTTACTTCTCGCACTACATCGACGCACCCAACACACCGCTCTACCCGTTCGGTTTCGGGCTGAGTTACACGACGTTCGCCTTCGATCAGCTCAGGCTTGGCGCACCGGCGCTGCGCCCCGGGGGCGCGCCGCTCACCGTCACCGTGCGGGTGCGCAACACCGGGACGCGCGCCGGGGAGGAGGTCGTGCAACTCTACGTGCATGACCGCGTCGGCTCCGTCACGCGGCCCGTGCGCGAGCTGAAAGGTTTTCAAAAGATCGGGCTGGCCGCTGGCGAAGCGCGTGACGTCGAATTCCAGCTCACGCCGGCCGACCTCGCCTTCTGGCGGGCCGACATGACCTTTGGCGCCGAGCCCGGCGAATTCGACGTCTTTGTCGGCGGCGACTCCAACGCGTCATTGTCGGCTCAATTTCTCCTCGAGACGACGCCTACCGCCCTCACATCCGGACTATCAACCCTTCCCTTTAACACGCCTATTCCACACCTGTTCAAGGCAGCCCAAGGCTTGCGCTGACCCCGCTCGGGCGGCAAAAAGAGTGGAGCCAGCCAGTCAGTTCCACTCCGGCCGCCAGATGTCTTGGCTATCCTTCCCAACGCCCGATGACTCTCTCTCTCTGGTTTGCGCTCTGCGCCTTATACCTCCAGCGATTGCGCCAACGAACCGCCTGGCTTTGTGTCCCCTTGATCTGGCTGCTCGCCCTGGCCGGCTGTCAGTCCCGGCCTGCGCCTCCATTGGAAAAACAGGAGACCGAGCTGAACGCCATGACAAATGACTGGGCCAATCGTGCGCGCTATCGGGCGGACAACAACCGGCTCGGGCCGCCGGCCACGGGCGAAACCCGCGTGGTCTTCATGGGCGATTCCATCACGGACGCCTGGCCCAACCTCGGCACCATCTTTTCCCGGCGGCACTATGTTGGTCGCGGCATCAGCGGACAAACCACGTCCCAGATGCTCGTGCGGTTCCAGCAGGACGTCATCGCGCTCGGACCGAAGGTGGTCGTGATTCTGGCCGGCACGAATGATGTGGCCGGCAACACCGGGCCGTTCGATCCGGAGCTGACCAGGGGCAGCCTGGCGGCCATGGCGGAGCTGGCACAGGCCCACGGCATCCGCGTCATGCTCTCATCCGTGTTGCCGGCGTTTGACTATCCTTGGCGACCCGGACTGCAACCGGCGGCCAAGATCGTGGCCTTGAATGCGTGGCTCAAGGATTACGCGGCCCACCACGGCTGCATCTACTTGGACTATTTTTCATCGATGGCAGACGCGAGACCGGGCCTGCAACCCCGATACTCCGAGGACGGCGTGCATCCCAATGCGGCGGGCTACGCCGTGATGGAGCCTATGGTAGAGCAGGCGATCGCCGAGGCACTCTTGAAATAGCTGGCCGGCCTGACCAAGGCCTGTAGGCGGGACTTCGGCTCGGATTTCTGCCAGTCGAAGCGGGCGTAGCTCTCGCGCATGACCGGCGACCACTTCGCCAACAAGGCGCGCGCCACGGCAATTGAGTGTAAGCGTCCGGCCGGGGACCTCCTGGGCCTCGTAGGAAGGGCGTGGCAGAGTGTCGTAATGGTAACGACTACGACGGCAGAGGTGGCGCTGGCGGATACCGGGTGCAAATGCGACACGAACGGCCGGCGGATAGTCGCGGTCGAAGAGCGCGCTGCTTTGCTGGAAGCCTGCCGCGTGCGCGTGTGCTTCAGCGCGATCTCGACAAGGCAGGAATTCCAAAGTTGGACACGCAAGGGCGGCGGCTCGACATGCATGCTCTGAGAAAAACGAATGGCACGCTGCTCCAGGTCAACGGCGCGTTTCCTCGCGTCACCATGGAGTTGATGCGGCATAGCGACATTAAGCTGACGATGAGAGAGTACACCGACGCTCAGCAATTGCCGCTCGCGCAAGCCGTGAATTCGCTTCCCACCTTCACGATGCCGTCGACACGAGACACACAAACACCAGACGTTTCGGGTCAAGAGCAGTCGCCTTTAGGCGTAACGAGTCTGGCAACGGCGATTGCACAAGTACTTGACTCTGCCGTGGTAGGGCGCAAAAAAGCGCCCAGAGTGGTTCCTGGACGCTTTATTGTAAATGGAGCGGGAGAAGAGACTCGAACTCTCGACGTCCACCTTGGCAAGGTGGTGCTCTACCAACTGAGCTACTCCCGCGAGGGAAGGCGCAGTATTGAAACCACGATTTGCCCGTCAACCAGATTATTATCCCGCGCTTTCACCCGCGCGCCGCGCATTTCCAGCTTCCCCTAGTTAGTTGCGCTGTTCATGTAAGCCCCATCCATGACCGGCCGCCCCACTCCTTCCCTCAGCAGCCACCCCGCCTTCACGGGCGAAAGCCCGCCGGCGGCGCGGCTGGCCGCGTGCAAGGACTTTCTGGCGGCCGAAAGCGGGCGCATCCGCCAAAGGCACCGCGCCGGTGAATCGGGCCAGAAGATCGTGTCGGCCATCGCGGCCATGATCGACCGGCTGCTGCACCCGCTGTTCGCCCATGCTCACGGAGACTGGCGCAAATCGCACGGCGAGCCGCCCTCGCCCGTCTGCCTCATCGCCCTCGGCGGCTACGGCCGCAGCGAGCTCAACCCGCTCAGCGACATCGACGTGATGTTCCTCTACCCCTCCGCCGCCAAGTCGAAGGAGCTGGCCCGGTTCCAAGAGCATCTGTCCAACGGGATCCTCTATCCGCTGTGGGATCTGGGGCTGAAAATCGGCCACTCCACCCGCACCCTCAACGAGGTTTTCTCCGAGGCCGTCCGCGATATCCGCACCAAGACCTCCCTGCTGGAATCGCATCTTATAGCGGGGTCCGAGACGCTCTACGAGAATTTCGCCGCCGCCTACCGCCAGCACTACCTCACGGACAATCCCAAGGGCTACATCGCCGCGCGCCTCGCCGACCAGGCCAGCCGCCGCCTGCAGCACGGCGACACGGTTTTCATGCAGGAGCCCGACATCAAGAACGGCGTCGGCGGCCTCCGCGATTTCCAGAACGCGGTGTGGATGGCCCGCGTGCGGCTCGGCGTCACGCGCCTCGAGGAGCTGGTGAAGCAGAATTACCTGCCGGCCGGCGAGCTGCGCCAGTTCCAGGGCGCCTACTACTTCCTGCTGCGGGTGCGCAATGAACTCCATTACATGAGCAAGCACCCGACCGACGTGCTCAACCTCGAGACCCAGCCGCGGCTCGCCGCGAACCTCGGCTACCCGCAGCGCGCCCTGCTGGCGCGCGTCGAGGCTTTCATGCAGGATTACTACGGGCATGCCCAGGCCATCTACCGCATCTCGAAGGTCATCGAGCGGCGCCTGGCGCTGACCATCGCCGCAGGTCCCGGTTTCGTCGGTTCGTTGAAAAACCTGCTGCTGGCCCGCCGCTCGGAGCGCACCAAGCGCCTCGACGGTTTCCTGCTGCGCGGCCGCGAGCTTGCCGCCGAGCATCCGGGGATTTTCACGGAGGATCCGGTCCGGCTCATCCGCGTGTTCCGGCATTGCCAGCAGCTCAATTGTGTCCCGGACGTCGACCTGGCCGCGCTCATCCGTGCTTCGCTCCATCTCATCAACCGCCGGGTGATCGAGTCCCCCGACGCCAACCTCAGTTTTCGCACCATGCTCGAGACCGCCGGGCGGGTCTACCCGCCGCTGGCCCTGATGCACGAACTCGGCGCGCTGGGCCGTTTCCTGCCCGAGTTCGCCCCGCTCACCTGCCTGGTCCAGCACGAGTATTACCACCGTTACACCGCCGACATCCACACCCTCAATGCCATCCGGGTACTCGACGACCTATTTACTCCCACCGGGCCGAGCGCCGAGAAATACCGCGACGAACTGCACCAGACCGCCAAGCCCACCCTCCTCTACCTCATCCTGTTGTTGCACGACATCGGCAAGGGCGAGGGCATCCAGGGCCACGCCGCGTCCGGCGTGACCATCGCCGCCCCCGTGCTCGAACGCCTCCAGGTCGACGCCAGCAGCCGGGAAATCGTGACTTTTATCATCAAGAATCATCTGGTGATGGCACGATTCTGGCAGAAGCACGATCTCGATGACCCGCAGACATCCGCCACCTTCGCCGAGCTGGTCGGTGACCCCGACCGGCTGCGCTATCTCTATGTGCACACGTTCTGTGACGCCAGCGGCACCTCGGCCAGCCTGTGGAACGGCTACAAGGACTCGCTCCACCGCCGCCTGTTCGACACCACGCTCGAGCGCCTGACCCTGGGGGACAAAGTTGACACCCGCCTCCACGAACAAATGGAACTGACCCGCCAGAGCCTCATCGCCCAGACCATCCCCGGCGTCAGCCCGGACGAGATCAGCGCGCATTTCAGCCTCCTTCCTGAGCGCTACTTCATCCAGACTGACGCCCCCGAGATCAAGCTGCACATCCAGATGGTCAACCGGCTGCTGCACTCCATCTCGGCGGCCGACTCCCTTGGCTCGCTGCGGCCCGCCATCGAGTGGCAGGACGACATCAACCGCAGCTACACCACGGTGCATGTCGTCACCTGGGATCGCGCGGGCCTGTTCTACAAGCTGGCCGGCGCCTTCAGCGTGGCCGGCCTGAGCATTCTCTCCGCCCGGATCACCACCCGCTCCGACCATATCGCCATCGACACCTTTCACGTCATCGAGCCGGGCCGCGGCGTCGTGCAAAACCAGAAGGCCATGGAGACCTTCGCGCGCACGGTTGAGGAGGCGCTAGTCAACAACAAGGACCTGCTGCCCGACATCACGGCCCAGGCCATTAAATTCGCCGACGCCACGCGCTACACCGCCGCCAGCCAGGAACTGCCCTCCACCTTTCCGCCGACCGTGGAGGTTTACCACGAGCTCTCGCTCAACCGCATCATCGTCGAGGTGCAGGCGCATGACCGCATCGGCCTGCTCTACCTCCTGGTCAAGACGATCTCGAACCACGGCTACGACACCACGTTCGCCCGCATCAACACCGAGCGCAGCGTCGCGCTCGACACGTTCTACATCGAGCCCGAGAAGCCCGACGCGACCGAGGACACCGCCCGGCTGCACAGCCTGCGCGATGCCCTCCGGGCCGTCATCACCCCGGCCCCGGTGGCAGTCTGATTGCGGATCGTGGATTGCGGATTGCGGATTATTCCCACTAGTTTGCTGGCGTGGATCCGGCAGCATTCATCGCGCGCACCAAGGCTTACTCACTGCGCATCATCCGACTGATCGACTCCCTACCGAGGGACGATATCTCTCGCACACTGGGGCATCAACTTTTGCGGGCCGGTTGCTCGGTAAGCGCAAATTATCGTGCCGTCAGTCGAGCCAAGTCACGGGCCGATTTCATCGCCAAGTTGGGCATAGTTGAAGAGGAATGCGATGAGACCATTCATTGGCTTGAATTATTGGTCGATAGTGGTCGCGTCAAATCGTCCAAAGTTGCCTTGTTGAAGCAGGAAGGCGTCGAGATACTGTCAATGGTCGTCGCTTCCATTCGCACTGCCAAATCTCGTCGCTAGCCTGCCACATGGCCGATTCCACCAAGCAATCCGCAATCCCCGATCCGCAATCGGAAATGGGTGTCCTTTACCGCATCGCCTCGCTGGCGGCCAGTGCGGGCGACGCCAAGTCGGCGCAAGGCGGGATCCTTTCCGCCATCATGGCCGCCTTTCCGGCCGACAGCGGCTCGCTCGCCCTGCTGAGCGCGGAGAGCGGCCGCCTTGAGATTTGCGTGATGGAGGGGCTGCCGCTTGACGCGGGTGATTTTGCGCTCCGCCCGGGCCAGGGCGTCACCGGCTGGGTCGCCCTTCACGGCAAGCCGCTGCTGGTGACCGATGTCGCCGCCGAGCCGCGCTATATCTCGGCCCGCCCGGGGGTGCGCTGCGAGATGGCCGCACCCTTGATCGTCGAGGGCCGCATCATCGGGGTCGTCAATCTCGATGCCGACCGGGTGGGCGCCTTTGACGAGACCGCCCTGGCCCGGCTCATGCGCTGCGCCACCGAGGCGGGCCTGGTGTTGCACCGCCTCTGGCAATTTGAACGACTGCGCACCAACTCCACCCAGCTGACCACGCTGGTCGAGCTGGGCCACGCCCTCGTCGCCCAGCTCGCCTCGGAGGAACTGCTGTCCACCCTGACCCAGAGCGGCCGCGCGCTGTTCAGCGCCCGGCTCTGCCTGCTGCACGATTACGACAGCGCCCGGCGCGAACTCCGGCTGCACGCCTGGTCCGCCGCCGGCGACCTGTCCGCCGCCGGCCTGACGCTCCAGCAACAAACCGTGCCGGCCGACCAGTCGCTCCTCGCGGCCGTCATCCGCTCCGGCAAATCCACCGAGTTCCAGAACATCGACGGGCCTGGCTACAGCGAGGCCGCCGATCTGCCCCACGACCGCACGCTCTGCTCCGCGCTGGCCGCCCCGCTCATCCTCGAGGGCGCGACCGCCGGCGTGCTCTCGGTCTTCTACGGCGCGCCGCACCGCTTCAGCGACGACGAGAAGCGCCTCTTCACCGCGCTGGCCAGCTTCGCGGCCGTCGCCCTGCAGAACGCCCGGCTCTACGCCCGCGTCTTCCAGTCCGAGGAGGTGCTGCGCAAGAACGAGACCCTCACCACCCTCGGCCTGCTCGCCGCGGAGATCGCCCACGAGATCCGGAATCCCCTCACCGTCATCAAGCTCCTCCACGGTCCGCTCGGCGCGGATTTCGCCGCGGACGATCCCCGCCGCCGCGACCTGCAGGTCATCACCGAGAAAATCGAGCAGCTTGAGGCCATCGTCGCGCGCGTGCTCTCCTTCGGCCGCGCCCCGACGGCCCTGCACTCGCGCTGGGCGCTGGTGGAAATCCTCGACGACACCCTGGTGCTCCTGCGCGCCAAGCTCGCGCAGGCCGGCGTGCAGTTGAATTACACCGCGCCGGCCCGCGCGCTGCTGATGGACGGCAACAAAGGCCAGTTGCAACAGGTCGTCCTGAACCTTGCCCTCAATTCCCTCCAGGCCATGCCGCACGGCGGGGAGCTCTCCGTGCTTTGCACCGAGGAGGGCAGGACGGGCGGCCGCGTCGTGCACCTTGACCTTGCTGACACCGGCACCGGCATCCCGGAAGCCATCCGGCCGCGCATCTTCGAGTCCTTCCTCTCGGGGCGGGCCGACGGCACCGGCCTCGGCCTCGCCATCGCCCAGCGCATCGTGACCGACCATCACGGCGAACTCTCCGTCCTTTCCACCGGCCCGCGTGGCACCACGATGCGCGTCACCCTTCCTCTGCTCGGCGACTGACCGGCCGGCACAATTCGACATCTTTTGCGCCGCCCGGGCGTTATTGAATCGAAAATCGAGAATCAAAAATCGAAAATCCCATCATGCCCTTCGCCACCCTTACCTCCCTCCCCGTCAAGGAAATCTTCAGCGGCACCATCCACGGTTACTACGCCCACCTCGAAAAAATGACCGTCGGCGAAGTCCTGCTTCAGGCGAACACCGTCGTGCCGCTGCACGAGCACCCGCACGAGCAGGCCACCTATGTGATCGAAGGACGGTTCGAATTCACCATCGGCGCCGAGACGCGCATCATCGGGCCCGGCATGGCGGCTCTCATCCCCGGCGGCGTCATGCACGGCGGCAAGACCCTCACGGCTTGCCGGGTGATTGATATCTTTGTCCCCGTCCGCGAGGATTACCGGGTTTGACAAAATGGAGGCGGGGCCATCAGCCCCGCGGGCTGCCCGTCGATGCAGGTTGCGCGCTGGCGCCACGTGGCGTGCAAGCACGCCACCCACACGAAAGACATCACTCCTCCAGCTCGACGTTCCAGTAGGCGACGTCGAGGAAGTCCTTCCACTTCTCGTGGCCGCGGTTGCCGAGCACGAGCGAGATGACCGGGCGCCACTTCGGCCGCACCGGCTTGCGGATGAGCCGCATGTGCGCCTCGTGCGGCAGACGGTTCGCCTTGCGCGTGTTGCACTTGATGCAGGAGCACACGATGTTTTCCCACGTGGTCTTGCCGCCGTAGTGGCGCGGGATCACGTGGTCGAGGTTCAGCTGCTCGCGGGAAAAAGTGTGGCCGCAATACTGGCAGTGGTCGTCGTCGCGCTCAAAGACGTTGTTGCGCGTCAGCTTCAGCTCCTTGCAGGGCAGCTTGTCGAAGAAGGTCAGCAGGATCACGCGCGGCAGCCGGATGCGGCGGTTGACGGTGCGCACGGTCTCGAGCGCGTCGAGCGGCGGATTGTAGCTCGAGAAATCGATCCAATCCATCAGCGAGAAGGTGCGGAAGTTGTCCTCGGTCTGGTGGACGACCTGCGCGTGCTCGCGGGCCAGCAGGGCGAAGGCCCGGCGGGCGCCAATGACGTTCACCGCCTGCCAGAGGCGGTTCAACACCAGCACCGGTTGATCAAGCGCGGTTTCCATGGACAACAGGCGATGGAGATACCTTTGCCCCCGTGCCCTGTCAAGACGCCGGCCGGCGGCGATTTGGCGCCGTTATCCACCGCGGCATCAACGCGATGCCGGGACGATCGCCAGTTTCAGCGACTGGTTTTTCACCCGGATGCCGGCCAGCTTGGCCACGACCAGTTCGGCGTGCTCGCTCGCCACGTCCACGTTCGTATGGTCCTCGTGGATGTCGATCGCGCCGACAATGCTGGCCGGCAGCCGCGTGACACCGGCGATCTTCCCGACGAGATCGGCGGGGGTGACCAGATGCGCGCGCCCGATGTTGAACGAGACCGTGGTGAACCCCGGCTCGCGGCCGGTGCGCGGCTTGCGCTCGTAGGTTCGCTTCTGGGCGGCGAATTGATCACCGGCGGGGAACTCCTTGGGGCGCTCTGCTCTGGCTGGAGGGCCCGCATCCCCGCGGGCCGCGGACGACCGGGAGGTCGTCCCTCCACTTCGCTCCGCCGCTAATCGCTCCTGGGCAAAAGCCTTCGCCTTGGCTTTCGCCGCGGGCACCGTCGCTTCCGCCGCCTGCCCCTGCAGCAAATGGATCAGCGCCGAGGCGATGTCGGTGCTGGTGTAGCCCTGCTCGAGCAGCTGGTCGATCATCTGGTTGTGCGACTTGAATTTCTTCTCCTCGAGCGTGGCGCGCAGCTTGTCGAAGAACACATTGCCCTTCGCCTCCTCCACCTCGTCCATCGACGGGATGTTTTCGCGGCGCATCTTCAGCCGGCCGTAGTGGATCATGTTCTGCAGCTTGTAGAGCTCGCGGCCCGCCACGAAGGTGAAGGCCATGCCCTTCTTGCCCGCGCGGCCCGTGCGGCCGATGCGGTGCGTGTAGTCCTCCGCGTCGTTCGGCAGGTCGAAATTGAACACCACCTCGAGGTCGTCCACGTCGAGGCCGCGCGCCGCCACGTCGGTGGCGATGAGAAACTCGAAGCCGCGCCGGCGGAACTTGTCCATCACCCGCGTGCGCTGCGCCTGCGTGATGTCGCCGTGCAGCCGGTCCGTCGAGTAGCCGCGGGCATGCAGGTGCTCGTCGAGTTCGTCCACCATGATCTTGGTGCTGCAGAAGACGAGGCCGAAGCGGAAATCATGCAGGTCGATGAGGCGCGTGAGCAGCTCGATCTTCGACCGGCGGTCCACCTCGAAATAGATCTGTTCCACCTGCGGCGCGTTCGCCGCGTGCGCCTCGATCCGCACCCACTCCGGGTTGCGCGTGTAGCGCTTGATCAGCTCCTGGATGGCGCGCGGCATCGTCGCCGAGAAAAACAGGCACTGCCGCTCCGCCGGCACCGACTTGAGGATGTGCTCGATGTCGTCGCGAAAACCCATGTCGAGCATCCGGTCGACCTCGTCGAGCACCACGACCTTGAGCGCGTCGAGCCGCAGCGTGCCGCGCTCCATGTGGTCCATGACCCGCCCCGGCGTGCCGATGACCACCTGCGCGCCCGCCGCCAGCGCGCGGAACTGCCGCTCGTAGCTCTGTCCGCCGTAAATCGGCACCTCCATCAGGCCCTTCTTGAAAAACGCCAGCTTGCCGAACTCCTCCGCCACCTGCACCGCCAGTTCGCGCGTCGGGCACAGCACGAGCACCTGCACCTTCTTCAGCGACACGGCCACCTTTTCGATGGCCGGGATGGCGAACGCCGCCGTCTTGCCCGAGCCCGTGGCGGACTGGCCCACGACGTCGCGCCCCGCCATCCCGTGCGGGATGACGGCGGTCTGGATGGGCGAGGCTTCCTCGAAACCCATCTTGTCGACGGCCTTCAGTATCTCCGGCGACAGACCCAGCTCTTTGAACGGACGTTTTTCCATAAAAGGCAGCGTGGGCGGACAAGTCGGAAAAAGAGAGATTAAAGTGCGCGCGGCTGTGAAAAATACGCGCTATCCGGCCGGTGCAGCGTTAATTACGCCGCCTAGGGAATTGGAAAACTTGATCGCCGCGACCGGCGAAGCATTCTCCGCCTCGTTCTTTCACCGCCTAAGGCAACGCCGCTTCCTCGGCGTTTTCACGGGGGACCCAGATTCCGTCGCGCTTCCGCGCGGTGGACGGGGCGCACGAACGCGGGCAACCGCGCTCAAGGTCACTTCTCAGGACCAAGCCCGTCAGCTAACCTCGTCGGCAATGGGAAGGGTGATCCACTGGGGCTTCCGCGAAAGCGGGCTGTCCCCACGGTCTCCCCAATTCAACCGCGCCCGTCCGCGGCCCCGGGAACACCGTGGCTGCGCCGGGCGCATGTCGGAGACAATTTAACATGCCTGCCTCGACTTTCTTCAAGTCGTTGAAATCCATCCTTGTCGGTCGCGCCCGCTCGCTGACCGATCGCGACCTCTTTCACAAGGTCTCGCTCATCGCGCTCTTCGCCTGGGTGGGCCTCGGCGCGGATGGTTTGTCCTCGTCGTGCTACGGCCCGGAGGAGACCTTCCGCACGCTCGGCGGGCACCCGCACCTCGCGGTGTTCGTCGCCCTGGCGTCGGTCATCACCATCACCGCCATCTGCGCCAGTTATTCGCAGATCATCTCGCTGTTCCCGACTGGCGGTGGCGGCTACCTCGTCGCGAGCAAGCTCCTCTCGCCCGCCGCGGGCGTCGTTTCCGGCTCCGCACTCCTCATCGACTACGTGCTCACCATCACCATCTCCGTGGCGAGCGGCGCCGACGCGCTCTTCAGCCTGTTGCCGCCGGAGTGGCTGGTCTGGAAACTTCCCTTCGCCCTCGCCGGCGTGACCGGCCTCACCGTCCTCAACCTGCGCGGCGTCCGTGAATCGGTGCTGCTCTGGGTGCCGGTCTTCTTCGTTTTCGTCGGCACCCACGCCTTCGCGATCCTCTACGCCCTCGGCACGCACGCGCTCCAGCTCGGCAGCGTCGCCACGGCGACCGTGCACGAGGTGCGCACCGTCAGCGGCGAACTCGGCTGGCTCGGCCTGTGCGCGATCCTGCTCAAGGCCTACAGCATGGGCGCGGGCACTTACACCGGCATCGAGGCTGTGAGCAACGGCCTGCCCATCCTCCGCGAACCGCGCGTGCAGACCGGCCGCCGCACCATGGTCTACATGGGCGTGTCTCTCGCCGTCACCGTCGCCGGCCTGCTGCTCGCCTACCTGCTTTTCGCCGTCGCGCCCGTCGAAGGCAAGACGCTCAATGCCGTGCTCTTTGAGAAAATGTCCGCCGGCTGGGGCGCCCCCGGCGTGGGGTTTGTCTTCACCGCGCTCGCTGCCGAGGCCGCGCTGCTCTTCATCGCCGCGCAGGCGGGCTTTCTCGACGGCCCGCGCGTCCTCGCCAACATGGCGCTCGACCGTTGGTTCCCGACCCGTTTCGCCAACCTGAGCGACCGCTTCGTCACGCAAAACGGCATCCTGCTCATGGGCGGCGCGGGCCTGCTCATGATGGCCGTGACGCGCGGTTCCGTCGCCCTGCTGGTCGTGCTCTACTCCATCAACGTCTTCATCACCTTCTCGCTTTCGCAGCTCGGCATGGTGCGTCATTGGTGGCGCGAGCGCCGCACCGAGTCAGCCTGGCGGCGCAAACTCGCCATCAACGGCTTCGGCCTCGCGCTGACCTCCTTCATTCTTATCTCGCTCACCGTCGTGAAATTCTTCGAGGGCGGCTGGGCCACGCTGCTCGTCACCGGCCTGCTGGTCGGCGTGGCGTTTGCCATCAAGCGCCACTACCATGGCGTCAGCCTCCAGCTCCGCCGGCTGGACGAGATGGTCACGACCGCTGCGCTTGAGGCCACCTCGCGTGCGTCGTTCACCGCCGCGCCCGATCCGCGGGCCCGCACCGCCATCCTGCTGGTCAACGGCTACAACGGTCTCGGCCTGCACACCGCGCTGCATGTGCCGCGCATGTTTGGCGACGGCTTCCGCAACTTCGTCTTCCTCCAGGTCGGCGCGCTGGATGCCGGCAACTTCAAGGGCGCGGCCGAGATCGAGGCGCTGCGCGCGCACACCGTCGCCGAGGCGGAGCGCTACGCCGCGTGGGCCCGGGCCCACGGTTGCGGTGCGGCGACCTTCACCACCATCGGCCACGACGTGACCGGTGAGCTCATGGAACTGGCGAATCAGGCGGCGGCGCGGTTCCCCAACCACGTGTTCTTCGCCGGGCAGCTGCTGTTCGCCCGCGAGACCCGGCTCACCCGCTGGCTGCACAACCACACCGCCTTCACGCTGCAGCGGCGCTTTTTCCTGGCGAACCTGCCCTTTGTCATCCTGCCCATCCGCGTGGAGGATGATTTGCCTCGCCTTGTCCCGCAAAAGCCGGGGTAATGGCCGGCTATGCCATTTTCCAAACTCGGGCTGACGCCCGCCCTGCTCAACGGGGTCAAGGCCATGGGTTACACCGACCCGACGCCCATCCAGCTGCGCGCCATCCCTGTCGTCCTCGGCGGCGGCGACCTCATCGGCTCGGCCCAGACCGGCACCGGCAAGACCGCCGCGTTCGCCCTGCCCGTCCTTGCCCGCCTCGGCAAACACGAGGCCCGCGGCCCGCGCGTGCTCGTGCTCGAGCCCACCCGCGAACTCGCCGCCCAGGTCGAGACCGCCTTCCGCGACTTCGGCCGCTTCACTGACATCCGCGCGACCGTGGTCCACGGCGGCGTCGGCTACGGCCGGCAGCGCAGCGAAATCCAGGCCGGCACCGACATCGTCATCGCGACCCCGGGCCGCCTGATGGACTTCCTCCAGGAAGGCACCCTCCGCCTCGACGGCGTCAAGATCCTCATCCTCGACGAGGTCGACCGGATGCTCGACATGGGCTTCGTCAAGGACGTGAAGAAAATCATCGGCCGCTGCCCCCGCGAGCGCCAGACGCTGTTCTTCTCCGCCACCGTGCCGCCCGAGATCGAGGAAGTCGCCCGCTTCGCCCTGCGCAACCCCGCCCGCATCGAGATCGGCGTCGCCCGCACCGTCAACCAGTCGGTGACCCACGCCATCTATCCGGTGTCGATGATGAAGAAGTTCGACCTCCTGGTCGCGCTGCTCGAGCGCACCGACTTCCACAGCGTGCTCATCTTCTCCCGCACCAAGCACGGCGCCGACAAGATCGCCCGCAAGCTCAAGGCCGCCAACCATTCCGTCGCCGTCCTGCACGCCAACCGCTCGCAGGGCCAGCGCGTCGAGGCCCTCGAGGGCTTCAAGTCCGGCAAATACGAGGTGATGGTCGCCACCGACATCGCCGCCCGCGGCATCGACGTCGCCGGCGTCTCGCACGTCATCAACTACGACGTGCCGGCCAATCCCGAGGATTACGTCCACCGCATCGGCCGCACTGGCCGCGCGCAGGCGGTCGGCGACGCCTTCACGCTCGCCACGCCCGAGCAGGCCAACGACATCCGCGCCATCGAGCGCTTCATCGGCCAGCGCGTGCCGCAGCTCAAGCTTGAGGGCTTTAACTACTCCGCGCCCCCGAGCATTGGTCCGGCAGCCGGCCAGCAATACGTTGATCCGCGCCGGGCGCAGCATCACCCGGCCCGCAGCCACGGCCACGGCGGCAGCCAGCCTCGCCCGCCCCAAGCCCACTCGCCGGCGCAACCCGGTCAGCCGCAAGGTCACGGTGGCGGACAGCCCGCCCCGCGCAAGTTCGGCGGCCTGTCGCGCGGACGCTGGGGCCGGCACGGGTAACGGCTTTTCAATGGCCGGGCCGTGTGCTCTGCTGGTGCCGTGCATCTCACCCATCTCGCCTGCACCGCCTGTGGCAAGCAGCATGACGCCGCCCTCCCGCAGAACGTCTGCACGGCCTGTGGCAAACCGCTCTACCCGCAATACGACCTGGCCGCCGCCGCGCGCACGCTGACCAAGGCCGCACTGGCGACCCGGGTGAAGTCGCTCTGGCGCTACCGCGAGGTCCTGCCGGTGAGGAGGGACGCCGACATCGTCACCCTCGGTGAGGGCTTCACGCCGCTCCTGCCCGCGCCGCGACTCGGTGCGAAGCACGGTCTCGCCAGACTTTTTATCAAGGACGAGTCGCTCAACCCGACCCAGAGCTTCAAGGCCCGGGGCATGAGCACCGCGGTCTCGATGGCGAAGCATTTCGGCCTGAAAAAACTCGCCGCCCCTTCCGCCGGCAACGCCGCGGGCGCCCTCGCCGCCTATGCGGCCCGCGCCGGCCTCGAGGCCCACATCTTCATGCCGGTCGACACGCCCAAGGCGAACGTCATCGAGTGCCGCGAGATGGGTGCGCACGTGACGCTCATCAACGGGCTCATCACCGACTGCGGCGCGGAGGTCGCGAAGCGCAAGACCGCGGAGGGCTGGTTCGATGTCTCCACGCTCAAGGAACCCTACCGCGTCGAGGGCAAGAAGACCCTCGGCTACGAACTCGCCGAGCAGCTCGACTGGATTCTGCCTGACGCCGTCATCTACCCCACCGGCGGCGGCACGGGTCTCGTCGGCATGTGGAAGGCCTTCGACGAGATGGAGCGGATGGGCTGGATCGGCCCAAAACGCCCGAAGATGTTCAGCGTGCAGGCCGCCGGCTGCCAGCCCATCGTCCGCGCATTTTTGGCCGGCGAGAAATTCGCCGCCGAGCACACCGGCGCGCAGACCAGGGCTTCGGGCCTGCGCGTGCCCAAGGCCATCGGCGATTTCATCATGCTCGACATCCTCCGCCAAAGTAGCGGCGGCGCGGTGGCGGTCACCGACGACGAGATGATCGCCTGCACCCGGGAGGTCGGCAGCGCGGAGGGCCTGTTCGTCGCCCCCGAGGGTGCCGCCACCTACGCCGCTTTGAAGCACCTGCTCGCAACGAAGAACATTCGCCCCGGTGAATCCATCGTGCTCTTCAACACCGGCGCCGGCGTGAAATACCTCGAGTGCTACACCACTGAAACGGAGAAATTATAATGCCCCCATCAAACACGCCCGGGAAAAACGCTCTCCTCGAGCAATTGCTAAAGTCATCTAGCGTTCGAGCACTGAATAAGGCCGATAAGCTGAGGGGCGGAGCTGACCCCCCTGTCCGTGTGGTGAAACCTGGTTTGGGGCGTGGGGTGGAGGCGGGAGGAGAGGCGGAGCCAGAGGACGGAGGACGGAATACAGAGAACTGATCTAAACCCGCTCTTGCGCTGTGGATGCCCTACCCTATGGATGAACACCTCGCTGGGCCAGGCGGGAACGATGCGTGCACCCCACTACTCTCTGGCTCCCGGCTCCATGCTCCCAGCTCCACGCTTCGTCACCGAAACGATCCGTCG
>DATFUQ010000255.1:0-2321 GCA_035260745.1 Lacunisphaera sp.
GCCGCTCAGCGGCATCGGGCCACCCTCTCCCAAAGCGATTGCAGCGCGAGCCGCATGGCCGACTGAGCGGGCGATAATCCGACCCAGCCATAAGGCCAAGGCAAAGAGCAGCGCAATCGCCAGCAATGCCATCACGCCGAGGGTCCGCCACTGCGCCCGAACCGGAGCCTCGAGCAGGGCCGTGGGGGCCCACACGGCGGTTCCCCAGCCAGTCAATTCCGACCACGCATAGGCCTCCAGCGATGGTCGCCCTTCGGAGTCGACAAACTCAAATACGCCGCCGGGTCCTGCGCGACGCCACTGCGCCGGCGGCAACGCCGTCCCGACGAACGCATCCTCCTGTTCGGACCGCGCGACGATGTGGTGGGCGGCGTCGGAAACCACCGCAAGCCAGCCCGGCGGCAGTTCACGTGCGGCAACCAGGCCTGCGACGAGACGCTGAGTGGGCGACCTGATGAGGGCGTAGCGGTTCTCGCCGTCGATCTCCACCGGCACGATGATGCCGAACAACAACTGTTGGCTCACATGCCCAGTGAACAGGCCGGTTATTTGCGGCTTACCTGTTGCGAGGGCTGTCTTGGCAGCTTCTGGAACAGCCGCCGTTTCCAAAGGCGTGCCGAAGGGGACCCAGATATTGACGAGCTGCCGCATGTTGCGATCGATGAGCACAATGTTGCCGCTCTGGCGCAAGGCCAGCGAGGCTTCAGCTTGGCGTTGGAACTCGGCGAAGTCGCCTTGGCGCAGCGACGGCGAGGCCGCCAAGGCCTGCAGCCTCTTGATTTCGCCGGTGATCTCGCGGTCAACATCCGCCGACAAAGTATGTGCCTCACTCATCAGTTCATTGCGAATGTCGCGGAGCTGCGCGTCAGTGACGCGAACTCCCGTGTACACGCCGAACAACAGGAGCGGCGCAATGATTGCACATCCGAGCATGATCAGCAGATGCCACAACGGTCGCGGCGTGCGGAGCGCGGGCATCGCGCCGATCCGCAAGATGACGCCGACGGCGACGCAAAGCAGGGCACCGGCGGTCGCCGGCCTGGGCGTCCCGAGCGAGCCGTAGAGGGTATGGATGCCGCTCAGGTAGGCGAGCAGGGCGAACACTTCCATACCGCAGACAAGGCCGCCGAGTGCCGTGGCGGCGAAGCGACACCTCTCGAAGCGGCTGAGCGCGAGCGAACCGCCCGCGAGCGTGAGCCCCACCGGCACCCCGTTTATCATACTAAACCAGGTCTCAGGTCCCGGCACAGCAGCCTGCGGCACCAGCAAGCGGTTCAAGTGGTTGATGCCGAGATCGATACCGAATCGATCGAGCAGGTCGAGCGCAGCGATGGCAACCACGGCCAGGCCAGCTGCGAATGCCAAGCGCGAGTTCTTGCCAGGGTGCACAAGCGCGAGGCCGAGGGTTGCAAGACACAAGGCCGTCGTAGGTTTCACGGTTGCGAAGCCCAAGCCCCAGCTCGACGGCAGAGGTAGCGATACCCACCAGCCGATGAACGCCGCAGCGGCAATTGACACCGCAGCAAATCCGGCAACTTGACTCGCGCGTTGTCTAATCAGGTTGCCGGCCTGACCAACAAATAGCGTCACGTAGGCTCCAGAAAGTCAAAGCCGCAGCCGGCAGGCCGCGCCGGCATGGGCAAGCCTGCCCGGCGATAACTTTCAATATAAGGATTTGCCGGAACAGACCTATGTCTTTGCAAAAATTTTGTCTTTGCAAAGATTTCTGCCGAAGCCGGAGCAGTTGGGAACTTTGTTTTTGGCGAGCCGCTCCGGCGCCCGCAGGTTGCGGCGACTGTCATCCAGCGGCGGCTACCGGCGGCGCAATTCGGTGTCGAACTGAGGGGAGTGACGGGCATCGCTTTCCTTTTCCTCTCCAGCGAACGCCGGAGGGAGATAGACGACTCCGCCATTCGTGCCACCGGCCCGATTTGCCCCTTCACCTGGAATTTGCTCACGCTCCCGAGACTCCAGCGCGTTCGCGGCCGGGCAGGTCAGGCGCCAGGTGAGGCCTGAGGGCGCATAATCGAGGTCGACCTTGCCGTCCACGCTGCGCTCCGCCATCGTTTCCATGACAATGGTGCCGAACCCGCGCCGCTGCGGCGCAGACACGGGCGGCCCCGCCCGCTCGGTCCAGCTCATGGTGAGGGTGTCGCCGTCGATCCCCCAGCTCACGTCGACACCACCCCCATCCGTCGACAGCGACCCGTATTTCCCGGCATTGGTGGCGAGCTCGTGGAGCGCGAGCCCGATCGCTTGCGCAGAAGCCGGGTTCAGGCGCAGCTTGGGGCCGTGCATGGCGATACGCGAGCCAATGAGAT
>DATFUQ010000256.1:0-8702 GCA_035260745.1 Lacunisphaera sp.
TGCTTCTGTTGTGAATCACTCCGCCGCCAGCCCGCTGATTCGATTGGCCCCGTGGACCGTCGCCGCCGTCATGGCTGTCGCCGCCCTGTGGGTCACGCGGCAGAATGTTTCGCTCCAGCAGGAGAATTCAAAATTCCGCACCGAGCGCCAGCTGGCCGAGGTTGCCTTCCATCTGGCGCAAAACCAGCTCACCGAACGCACGCTGTTCGCGGAGGGCATGATCAACAGTCTCGGTCGGGAACTGCGCCGCGCCAAGGATCTCGCCCGGCTCAAGGTCACCGCCCTCGCTGCGCCCGCCGGCCACCCCACGGAGGCCCAGGTCATCGCCGTATGGGATCCCGAGCTGCAAGCCGGGCTGCTCACGATGGAAAAGCTGCCCGCCATCGCCGATACGCAGGATTACCAGATTTGGGGTTTCGATCCCGCTTACCCCAATCCGGTCAGCGCCGGTGTCTTCCACGGCGCGGCCGGCGGCCGGGTCGTCCTCGCCTTCAAGCCCGACCAGCCCGTCGCGCAGGCGACTGCTTTCGCCATCAGCCTCGAAAAGAAAGGCGGCGTGCCGAAGCCCGAGGGAACTATTTTTCTTCTCGGAAAATAATCCGGTCCGCGAGAGCAAGGCTTAATTTCTCCCGAGCAAATCAGGCTCGACCCTTCCGCAGGCTCACGCAGAGTTTACGACGCATGATAATCAAACCGAAGGTCCGCGGCTTCGTCTGCGTGACCGCCCACCCCACCGGTTGCGCCGCGCACATCTCGCAGCAGATTGACCACGTCAAGGCCAGGGGCCCGATCAAGCACGGCCCGCGCAAGGTCCTGGTCATCGGCGCCTCCACCGGCTACGGCCTCGCCTCGCGCATCACCGCGGCGTTCGGCTCCGGCGCCGCCACGCTGGGCATTTTCTTCGAGCGTCCCTCCGAGGAGGGCCGTTCCGCCACGCCGGGCTGGTATAATTCCATCGCCGTAACCACCGCCGCCCGCGCCGCGGGCCTCTACGCCGGGAACATCAACGGCGATGCCTTTTCCGACGACATCAAGCAGCAGGCTCTCGCCATGATCGCCCGCGACATGGGCCCGGTCGACCTGGTCGTCTACTCGCTCGCCTCGCCGCGCCGCCAGCACCCGAAGACCGGCGCCGTGCACAAGTCCGTCCTCAAACCCCTCGGCGCGCCCTACACCAACAAGACCGTCGATACCGACAAGGGCATCGTCAGCGAGATCACCATCGAGCCGGCCACCGAGGCCGAGGCCGCCGACACGGTCGCCGTCATGGGCGGCGAGGATTGGGAGATGTGGATCGACGCCCTGGCCGGCGCCAAGCTGCTCGCCGCCGGCGCCACCTCCGTCGCCTATTCCTACATCGGCCCCGTCCACACCTGGCCCATCTACAAGGACGGCACCATCGGCCTGGCCAAGGTTGACCTCGAGCGCGCCGCCCGCACCATCAACGCGAAACTCAAGGCCCACGGGGGCGGCCGCGCCTTCATCTCCGTCAACAAGGCGCTCGTCACCCAGGCCAGTTCGGCCATCCCCGTCGTGCCGCTCTACATTTCCATTCTCTACAAGGTCATGAAGGCCGCCGGCACGCACGAGGGCTGCATCGAGCAGATGCAGCGGCTGTTCGCCACCCAGCTCTACAACGGTCACTCGCCCAAATTCGACCACGAGGGCCGCGTCCGCGTGGACGACTGGGAGATGCGCCCGGAGATTCAGGACGCCGTTTCCGCGATCTGGCTCAAGGCCACGACCGAGAACCTCGCCCAGCTCACCGACATCGCCGGCTACCGCAGCGAGTTTCTGCGCCTTTTCGGCTTCGGCCTGCCGGGCGTGAACTACGACGCCGAGGTCGAGCCGCATCAACCGCTCAGCTGACGCTGAGCGGCAAAGCCCAAACACCAATGGCCAAACTCCAAAGTACGGAGCTGGCCGCAGCCTTTGGGCTTCGAATTTTTTTGGACTTTGGCGTTTGGACTTTTGAGATTTTTCCTCCGTGAGAATTGTTCTCCAGCGTGTTACCTCGGCCAGCGTGGCCATTGCCGGCCGTGTCGCCGGACGCATCGAACGCGGCCTGCTCGTGCTCGTCAGCGTTGAGGACGCCGACACCGCCGCCGACGGCGAGTGGCTCACGCAGAAAATCACCAAGCTCCGCATCTTTGCCGATACCAAAGGCCACATGAATCTCTCCGTGCAGGACATCGTTGGAGGCATCCTGGTCATCAGCCAGTTCACCCTGCACGCCAGCACGCAGAAAGGCACGCGACCCTCGTTCCATCGAGCTGGCAAACCCTCCCATGCCAAGCCGCTCTATGAGCAATTCGTTGCCCAACTCTCCGCCGCGCTAGGCCGGCCGGTCGCCACTGGTGAATTCGGCGCGATGATGCAGGTGGCGCTCGTCAACGACGGCCCGGTGACCCTGATTATTGATTCCAAGCAGCGCGAGTAGGCTCAATCCTAGAAATGAGGGACGCTGATGGACTTCCCGTTGTCCTTCGGGCCGAGCTTGAGGATGAACGGCGCGGCGATCTTCGCCCAGGCCTCGGCCTTGGGATAACTGGAGGCGCCGTCGCTCCACACCTGGCGGAGCATGTCGGTGTCGATCACGCCGGGATTGAGCGGCACCGCCGCCATGCCCGCGGGCAGTTCCTGGGCCAGCGAATGTGAGAGTCCCTCGATGGCATACTTGCTCGCGCAATACGGGGCGACCTCGGGCGACGTGCTGCGTCCCCAGCTGGAGCTGAGGTTGACAATGACGCCCGACTTTCGCGCCACCATGGCGGGCGCGAAATGCCGGATGACGTTCGCCACGCCCTTGATGTTCACGTCGATCAGCTTGTTGAACTCGGCCGCCGGCACCTGCCAGAGCGGCGCCGGAGTGTTTGTCAGCGCGGCATTGTTGATGAGCAGGTCGGGCGCGCCATGCAAGGCCAGCACCTTCTCGGCCCACAGCGCCACCTTGTTTTCCTCGGTCACGTCGAGGGCGGTGAAATCGTGCGGCGCGGGATGCGTGAAGCGCAGATTGAGAATTTCCGCGCTGCGGCCGCAACCGATGACGGTATGCCCATTGGCGATGTACCATTCCGCCAGGGCGCGGCCCAGCCCGCGGGTGACACCGGTGATGAGGATTTTCCTGGCAGAAAAATTTGCCACGGATTACACGAATAGACACGGATGCGGGTGTGGGCAATCCGTGATAATCCGTGTCATCGGCGGCCAACTATCAGCGGCGTCCCGGGAATTTCTACCGCGTTTGCAGCCGGATTTTATTCAAGCCATACTTGCGGCAAATGTCCATTGCCTGGAGGGCATAGCGCAATTCGGCCGTCTCATCCGAGCGAACCAGCACCGTGACGTCCTTGCTGACCCGGCCGACCTCCCCGGCCAGTTGCTCCAGGTTTGCCATGGTGGCCGGCTTGCCGTTCACCTCCATTTTCCCCTCCTTGGAGATGCTGATGGTGAACGAGTCCTTCAACTCGCTTTTGCCCGCCGTCTCGGCCTTGGGCAGCGTGAGGTTCATCGTGGTGATCGAGCGGAACTGCATCGTGACGAAGGCAAAGAAAATGAGCATCACCAGCACGTCGATCAACGGCACGAGGTTCAGCTCGGGCCGCTTGCGCTTCTTCTGGTAGAGGCCGCTCATGACCTGGCGTTGCGCGACAGCACGCGCTCCAGCAGCAAGTCGATCTTCGCGGCATAGTTCTCGATCCGGCGCTGCAGGAAGCCCGAGCCGACGAGCGAGGGAATGGCGATGGTCAGGCCGATGACCGTGGCGGAGAGAGCCAGCGCCACGCCCTTGGTGAAGGCCGCGGGGTCGGGCAGCCCCGTCTCGGGCGAGATCTGCGCGAAAACCTGCAGCAGGCCGGTCACCGTGCCGGTCAGGCCGATGAGCGGGGCGGCGGCGTAGATGACGTCCAGGTAGGGAATGCCGCGCTCCATCCGGTTAAGCTCGAGGCGGGCGAAGGCCTTGACCGCCTCGGGGTCGCTCTTGTGCCGCTCGGCAAACTCGACAATCCGCGCCAGCACGGAATGCCGGCCGGCCTGGGCGGGTTTGCCCTCGACAATGGCGTCCACGAGGTCGTCGGGCAGGATGGCGTCCTTGCGGAGGGCGTAGAGGCGTTCACAGAGAATGTAGACGGCGAGGAGGGAGCAGAGAGCGAGGGGGTAGATGAGGTAGCCGGCGCCTTTGAAGATATCGAGCATAAGTGAGGTGAGTGAGTGAAGTCGCTGCTTAGACGCCCTCAAGCCGGAAAAGGTTCATCAACAATGTGATTTTGTTATAATTTCCCCGATTTAAGCCGGCCGGCGAGGTCGGCCATCTCCAGGTCCAATTGCCTGCCCGGCTCGACCCGCAGCGTGCGCCAGGCCCGGTCGAGGCAGGTGAGCGCAGCCGGGATTTGTCCCGAATCGGCCAGGTGCTTGATGAAGGGCACCACGACCTTGTCGTAGAAATCGAGGCCCGCCCCGTGTCCGGAGGCATCGAGCATGTTGTCGTAATTGCGGATTTGCGTCGCCAGGTCGTCCTGTTGCACGCTCCGCTCCAGCATCTGGGCGGCCTGCTGGATGCTGAGGTCCTCGCGGTTGAAATGATATTTTTCCATCAGCCGCTGCTCCTCAAAGCTGGCCAGGCTGGTCTCGCCCCGCGACCGCAGCACCTCCGCCAGCTGGCGGGAGAGCATGATCTCCAGGTCGGGATATTTCTGGAACGCCAGCATCGCCTCGCGCAATACGCCCTCCCTCGCCCGGGGGTCGTTGTCCAGGGTCGTCTGGGCCTTCATCAGCGCGTTCCAGGCGTCCAGGTTGCGGCGGTCGCGGTTGACCGCCTCGCACGCCGCCTTGAGCGCCAGCTTGGGCTGGCCGGAGCGCAGATACTCCGTGGCAAAGGCGGTGTGCATGACCGAAAGCTGGTAGGTCGGCAGCGCGCGGAAACGCTCGGTGATGAAGAGCAGCTCGTGGTCGTTGATGTCGCCCCAGGTCTGCGGGTCGCAGGCCAGGCCGGAGACGAATTTCTGCTCGGCATAGCGCCCGCAATCGAGCTGCCACCGCTGGTTGCCATCCAGGTAGCCGAACCACGCGTGCCGCCCGTCGAGCCCGGCGCCGCGAAACAACATCGTCGGGATGCCCTTGGCCTTGCCGGCCGTGCTGGCGAAATACGCCTGGTCCACGCAGATGCCGCCTTCGGTGAGGATGGTCGCGAGCCGGTAGTCGGATTTTCCCCAGAGGTATTTGTTCTGCTCCAGCCGGTCCTTCCGGTATTTGATCATGTCGTAGGCCTTGGCGAAATCCGCCAACCCCGGCGGCACGTGCTTGCGCGCCCAGTCGAGCTCGCTGAACGGCACGGCGATATCGACGAGGAACTTCAACTCGCTGGCCGGCAGCCGGCGCAGGTGCTGCATCGTCACATTGGCTCGGTCGAGCTTCGCCCAGTAGGCAAAGGCCTGCTCGGGCGGCTGCAGCTTGCGCGGCAGCGCCGTGGCGTTCACCTGCCCGTGCGGCCAGTTGGGCGGCGGTGGCACGTCGTAGACCACGGCGATGGCCAGCGCGAGACTCTGGTAGTCGGCAAACAGGGCCGGCTCCGTCTGGTGGATTTTCTGGAGGATGGCCAGCACCTCGGGCGGACTGTCCACCGGCGATTGCAGCGAGAAGAATTCCTGGGAAAACGCCGCGTTGCCCAGCAGGGCCATTTGCAGCTCCCGCGACATCAGCGCCGACAGCGAACCGGGACGCGGCTCGTAACTCCGCGCCATGTTCTGATGGCCGACCCCGGCCTTCTCGACGGCGGCGATCCATTGCTGGATGGATTTGTTGTAAGGCGTTGCGAGCAGATCGGCCCAGCGATACAGGTAATACCAGGCCGGCGCGCAGCCGGTGTTCGCCTCGTAGGACGACAGCGCCGCGGCCCGCAAGCCCGGCACCGCACCGCCCCAGCCCTGTGACGCCGCGTAATCCACCAAGGCGGCGATCCTCGCCGGCGAAGGCGCCCTGACATATTCCTCCGGCGGGATGATGACAGCTTCCTCGGCCCGCGCCAGCCGGCACGACAGCAAGATTAGCGCAAGGAGGGCGAAACGTTTCGGCACCGCCCCAGCAAAACAAAACGCCGCCAGCACGCAATCCACCTTCGCGATGCGCTACGGCGCGACAGGGGCGCCCGGCGGCGTGAAATAACTGACTGCTTTACGGCGAGACGCCGCTCTCGGCCGTGGGCGACTTGGCGCGGAACTCGAGATTCTCGCCGTTGCGCACGACCAGGATGGGCTCGCCTTCCTTCACCTCGCCGCGCAGCAGGGCCTCGGCGAGCGGATCCTCGAGGTAGTGCTCGACGGCGCGGCGCAGCGGGCGCGCGCCATACTTTTCGTCGTAGCCCTTCTCGATGAGCAGGGTCTTCGACTCGGGCGAGAACTCCAGGTGAATGTTGCGCGCGGCGAGCCGCTTGACGACCTTGCCGGCCTCGATCTCGACGATCTTGAGCAGATCCTCCCGGTTGAGCGGGCGGAACACCACGAGGTCGTTGATGCGGTTGAGGAACTCGGGCTTGAAGATGCGCTTGGCCTCCTCAAGCACCTTCTCCTTCAGCTTGTCCATGTCGTGGAAGTCCGAGCCGCCGGCCGCGGCGAAACCCATCGTCGTCTGGCGCTGGATGAGCTGCGCGCCGACGTTGGTCGTCATGATGATGATGGTGTTGCGGAAATCCACCGTGCGGGCGAGCGAATCGGTCAGGCGGCCGTCCTCGAGGATCTGCAGCAGCAGCTGCACGACGTCGGGGTGCGCCTTCTCGATCTCGTCGAAGAGAATGACGGAATACGGCCGGCGGCGGACGTTCTCGGTCAGCTGGCCGCCCTCCTCGTAGCCCACGTAGCCCGGGGGCGAGCCGATGAGGCGCGAGACGGAGAACTTCTCCATGTATTCGGACATGTCGATCTGCACGATGGCGTCCTGCGAGCCGAACATCTGCGCGGCGAGCTGCTTGGCCAGCTCGGTCTTGCCGACGCCGGTCGGGCCCATGAACATGAACGAGCCGATGGGGCGGCGCGGATCCTTGAGGTCGGCGCGCGAGCGGCGCAGGGCGCGGGCGACGGCGACGGTGGCCGGGTCCTGGCCGATGATGGCCTTCTGCAGCTCGCCCTCGAGTGCGAGCAGCTTCTCGCTCTCCTTCTTCTCGAGACGGCTGAGCGGGATGCCGGTCCACTCGGCGACGACGCGGACCATCTGCTCCTCGTCCACGGTGATGCGGTGCTCGTCGCGGGTCTTCTTCCAGTTCTCCACGAGGTCGTCCTGCTTGGTGCGGAGCTGCTTCTCCTGGTCGCGGTATTTGGCGGCTTCTTCGAAATGCTGCGCAGCGATGGCCTGCTCCTTGCGGGCGCAGACCTCCTCGATCTCCTTGCCCAGCGCCTCGATGTCCGGCGGGCGGTTGAGGGTGGTGATGCGGGCGCGCGAGCCGGCCTCATCCATCACGTCGATGGCCTTGTCGGGCAGGAAACGGCCGGTGATGTAGCGGTCGGAGAGCTTGGCGGCGGTCTCGAGCGCCTTGTCGGTGAAGGTGGCCTTGTGGTGCTCCTCGTATTTGCCGCAGATGCCCTTGAGGATGAGGATGGTGTCGTCCACCGACGGGGCCTCGACCTTCACGTTCTGGAAGCGGCGGTCGAGCGCGCTGTCCTTCTCGATGTATTTGCGGTATTCGTTGAGCGTGGTCGCGCCGATGCACTGCAGCTCGCCGCGGGAGAGCGCGGGCTTGAAGATGTTCGACGCGTCCATCGCACCCTCGGCGGCACCGGCGCCGACGATCGTGTGCAGCTCGTCGATGAAGATGATGACGTTCTTCGAGCGCTTGATCTCGTCCATCACGGCCTTGATGCGCTCCTCGAACTGGCCGCGGTATTTGGTGCCGGCGACCATCAGCGCGAGGTCGAGGGTGATGACCTTCTTGTCCGCGAGGATCTCGGGCACGTTGCCCTTGGCGATCTCCTGCGCAAGGCCCTCGACGATGGCGGTCTTGCCCACGCCGGCCTCGCCGACGAGCACGGGATTGTTCTTGGTGCGGCGGCAGAGAATCTGGATGACGCGGCTGATCTCGTTCTTGCGGCCGATGACCGGGTCCATCTCGCCCTTGCGGGCCAGCTCGGTGAGGTCGCGGCCGAACGCCTTCAGCGCCGGCGTCTTGACCTCTTTCTTGTCCTCGGGATTGCTGCCGCGCGGGGCGACCTCCTCGCCGCCGCCCGCGACGCTGCTCGCCGCCGGGTTGTCGCCCTGGCCGGAGGAAAACTGGGGATCGAGCTCGCGCAAAATCTCGTTACGCGTCCGCTCGATGTCCACCTCGAGCGTCTTGAGCACGCGGGCGGCCACGCCCTCGCCCTCGCGGAGCAGGCCGAGCAGGATGTGCTCGGTGCCGACGTAGGAATGGTTGAGCGCCTTCGCCTCCTTGCCGGCCAGCGCGAGGACCTTCTTGACGCGGGGCGTGTAGGGAATGCTGCCGACGGGGGTCTTGGACTCCTGCCCGATGCCGACCTGCTTCTCCACCTCGCCGCGCACGGTCTCGAGGTCGAGCCCCATCTTCTGGAGCACGCTCACGGCCACGCCCTGCCCCAGCTTGATCAGCCCGAGCAGGAGGTGCTCGGTGCCGACGTAGTTGTGGTGGAAGCGGTCGGCTTCCTTGCGGGCCAGCGCGAGCACCTGCTGGGCGCGCGGCGTGAAGTTGTTCATTGGTTCCATGT
>DATFUQ010000257.1:0-6291 GCA_035260745.1 Lacunisphaera sp.
GGCTTGAGCTCCGGGCCGTCGATGGGCGTCATGCTGCCGCGGAGGCGCAGGCAGGGTGGCACGCCGACCTGCAGGTGGAGATCGGAGCTTTTCTGGTCCACGACCAGCTCCAGGAGATCATTCATTTCGTAGCTCATGCGATGGTAGGGTTAAGGGGGTGGTCAAAGCTGGTCGCCCAAGGTCACGGACACAACCTCCTCGATTGTGGTGAGGCCGGCAAGGACTTTGCGGATGCCGTCTTCTCTCATGGTGCGCATGCCATCCTTTCGCGCCTGTCGGCGCAAGCAGGCGGCGGTTACATTGTCGTAAATCATGGCGCGAATCCCGTCGTGGACGAGGAAGATTTCAAAGATTCCCATCCGGCCCTGGTAGCCCGTGCCGTGGCAGGCGGCGCAGCCGGCGCCGTGGGCGAAGGCGGCCCCGGCCAGCCGGGCGGGGGTCAGGCCAAGGGCGTGCAGTTCGCGCACCGAGGGGGTGTAGGCGCGCTTGCAGGCCGGGCAGGTCCGCCGGACGAGCCGCTGGGCCATGGCCGCCCGCAGCGAGCCGGCCACGAGAAAGGGCTTGGCCCCGATGTCGATGAGGCGGGTGACGGCCGAGGGGGCGTCGTTGGTGTGCAGGGTGCTGAACACCATGTGGCCGGTCAGCGAGGCGTTGATGGCGATCTCGGCGGTCTCGAGGTCGCGAATTTCGCCGACCATGACGATGTTGGGCGCCTGCCGGAGCAGGGCGCGCAGGGCGGCGGCGAAGGTCATGCCGATGCCAGCGTTGACCGGCACCTGGTTGATGCCGGCCAGTTGGTATTCCACCGGCTCCTCGACCGTGATGATCTTGCGGTCGGGCTGGTTGAGATGATGAAGCGAAGCGTAAAGCGTGGTCGTCTTGCCCGAGCCGGTGGGGCCGGTGACGAGCATGATACCGTCGGGTGAGGCGATGAGCCGCTCGAACTCTTTCTGGTCATCGGGCAGAAAGCCCAGTTCGGGCATACCGAGCTTCAGGCTCTCCTTGTCGAGGATGCGCATGACGATACTCTCGCCGTGCGCGGTGGGCAACGACGACACGCGTAAATCCAGTGTGCGGCCGCCGGCTTCAATCTGGATACGTCCGTCCTGCGGGACGCGTTTTTCCGCGATGCTGATGTTCGCCATGATTTTCAGGCGCGAGATGACGGCGAGCTGCAGGCGCTTCGGCGGCGCGTCCACCTCAAGCAGCACGCCGTCGATGCGATAGCGCACACGGAAACGCCGCTCGAGCGGCTCCAAGTGGATATCCGACGCGCGGCGGCGAATGGCCTCGGTGATGATGGACTGCACGAGCTTGATGATGGGCGCGTCGCGGTCGCTCGCCTGCCCTTCCTGTCCGTCGGTCAGCGCGATGGGCGCGGCGGAGTCGTCGGTCAGCACGTCATCCGTCCCTCCCATCTCCCGGCTGTAGTAACGGGTGATGGCCGAGCGGATGTCTTCAACGGAGGCCAGCGCCGGTTGCACCGGTGCGCCGGCCACATAGGCCAGGCTGTCGATGACATCGACCGCAATGGGGTCGGCCACGGCGACGCGCAACATCCCACCCTCGCGGGCAAAAGGCATGACAGTGTGCTCGACCACGAAGGAACGCGGCAGGGTTGTGAGGATCTCGTCGGGGATTTGCGCCGCGGCCAGCGTGACGTAGGGCATGCCGAATTCATCGGCCACGGCACGGGCAAGCGCTTCCCGGTCGCCAATGGGCAAGCCCCGCTCCAGAGCAATTTGGGTCAGGGTATCGTCGGCAGCGGTGGTCACGTTGGGAGCCGATTCCGCTTCCGCGGGATCAGCGGTTGAGACTCATCAGGAATTCCGCGTTGGTCTTGGTCTTCTTCAGGCGGCCGATGAGCATGTCCATCGAATCGGCGGCGGGCACGCCTTGCATGGCGCGGCGCAGCGCGTAGACGCGCAGCAGCTCGTCAGGATGGTAGATGAGCTCCTCCTTGCGGGTGCCGCTCTTGTCGATGTTGATCGCGGGGAAGATGCGCTTGTTGACCAGGTCGCGGTCGAGGTGGAGCTCCATGTTGCCGGTGCCCTTGAACTCCTCGAAGATGATCTCGTCCATGCGGCTGCCGGTGTCGACCAGCGCGGTGCCGAGGATGGTGAGGCTGCCGGCGCCCTCGATGTTGCGGGCGGAGCCGAAGAAGCGCTTGGGTTTCTGCAGGGCGTTGGACTCGAGGCCGCCGGACATGATCTTGCCGCTGTTGCCGGCCAGCGCGTTGTAAGCGCGGGCCAGGCGGGTGATGGAATCGAGCAGGATGACCACATGCTCGCCTTGCTCGACGAGCCGGCGGGCCTTCTCGATGACCATCTCGGCGCAATGCACGTGGCTCTCGGGTGTCTCGTCGAAGGTGGAGCTGACGACCTCGCCCTTGCAGTGGCGCTTGAAGTCGGTGACCTCCTCCGGGCGCTCGTCGACCAGCAGGATGATGAGCTTGGCCTCGGGCGAGTTGGCCGCGATGGAGTTGGCCATGTTCTGCATCAGGATGGTCTTGCCGGTGCGCGGCGGGGCGACGATGAGCCCACGCTGGCCGAAGCCGACGGGCGTGACGATGTCGACCATGCGCATCGAGACGTCCTTCTGCCCGGGCTGCTCGAGGATGATGCGCTTGAGCGGATAATACGGCGTCAGTTCCTCGAAGGGCTGGATCTTGGAGACCTCGGCCGGCTTGCCACCCATTACCTTGCGAATGGCGACGACGGCCGGGCAGCGGTCGTTGCCCTGCGGCGACTGCAACTGCACCTCGACCTGATGGCCGCGCTTGAGGCCGAAATGGCGGACGAAAATCTCCGACAGATACGGATCCTCCGGATAGAAGCGGTAGTTCACATCCTCGTGCACGATGAACGCCCCGTGGTCGTTCATGTCGATATAGCCGCGGTCGAACAGCGGGCGCTTCTGCCCGGTGATGGTGGCGAAGACCGAGGTGATGAGCTGCCGGCGGTTCGGCGCGCCCTCGAACTTGACCTCCATCTTCTTGGCGAAGGCGGTGAGCTCGGCGAGGTTCAGGGCATAGAGCTCGTTCAGGAAGACGGGGTCCTCCTTGCTGTCGGAGATGTCGTCGGCGAGCTTCTTGATGTCGTCGAGGTTCTGGAAACGCGCGGGGTCCGGCAGGTCGCCGTAGTGGACGACCTCCTTCGGCGGGCCCGGCTGGGGCGGATGCTTGGGGCCCTGGAAATTGGGATTAACCCACTTGCCGCCGCCGCGGAAATTTTTCCCGCGGTGCCGCCGGCCGAATTTGCCGCCACCGCCTCCACCACCATGTTGCTGGTATTGGCCGCCGCTCTCGTCGTAGCCACCACCCTGCTCGCCGCCTTGCGGCTGGCCCTGGCCGCCATCGTGATCGGCGTGGGCTGCGGCTGGCGCCGGCGGGGCTTCGTGGACCACCTCCGCGACTGGGGCCGGCCGCGGGGCCGGAACCTCGCGCTCGGCGACGTCGGCGGCGCTGATGGTCTTCACCCCCTTGGTCGTGCGGTAAAGCCGGGAACGGGTGCGCGGACGGCGCTTGGCTTCGGCCGACTCGCCGCTGGCGGTGTCGGAGCTGGTGGATTCTTCGTCGGATTTAGGGGGGACTTCCATGAATGCGGCCTGCGGGCCGGTCGGGTTGGGATTTCAAGAGGCGGTCGGCCAGCGCGTCGACCTGTTCACACAGAAATTCGGGGGTGCCGTCGTTCAGGAGAACAAAGTCTGCCAGCCCGCATTTGCGGGCCAGGGGCAGTTGCTTGGCGATTCTTTGACGGGCGAACTCCGGGGAGATGCCCCGCTGCTCCAGCCGCCTCAATTGCGAAGCGGAGTCTGTGGACACGCAGACGGTGAAATCAAACCAATTCTCCAACCCCTTCTCAAACAACAGCGGAACCTCCACGATGAAGGCCGTGCCCCGGCTCGTGGCAAAGAGGTCGCGCCAGCGGGCCAGCAGGAGGGGGTGCAGCAATTCCTCCAGCCAGGCCAGGGCGGCCGGGTCGTTTAAGACCTTTTCAGCCACCCGGTCGCGCCGGACGCTGCCGTCGGCCGCCAGCATGGCCGGGCCGAACCGGGCCCGGATGGCCCCGGCTATTTCCGGACTGGGGAGCAAGTCGTCGCGGATGACCTGGTCGGCGCTGAGCGGCTGAAATCCGCGGACGGCAAACCGGGCCGCCGCCGTTGATTTTCCGCATCCCATTCCGCCGGTGAGCCCGACGATCAAGTTGGTGCTGCTGACCATTTGTTCTTCCGTAGCCCAGACAATGGGCTTGCTGGCCTAGGGGGCAACCCCTATCTCCAACTGTGCAGAATGGTCGCGCCACACGACATTGACACAAAGAACCCCGCTGCGGTGACCAAGGTCGTCCTGGCAGCTTTTGGCGAAATCGGGGCGCAGGCGAGCTTCCCGCTGCTGAAACGCCTGTTTTCCGACGTGACCGACATGTTCCAGGGCCGCTACCCCGGCTACCGGGCCATCGACATGTTTTATCATGACTACGAGCACACCCTGCAGGCCACGGTGTGCCTGATCCACCTTCTGCAGGGCCGCAACCGCACGACGGACAAACCCCCGCTCAGCATCCGTGACTGGGAACTGGCGGTCATGTCCGTGCTGCTGCACGACGCCGGTTATCTCAAGCGAACCGACGACCCGGAGGGCACCGGTGCCAAATACACCATCGTCCACGAGCGCCGGAGCTGCGAGTTCGCCCGCCAGTATCTGCCCCGGATGGGCGTGACCGCGACGGAGATCGAGGACATCTGCTCCGCCATCATCTGCACCGGCCCGCAAAGCAAGATCAGCCAGGTGACCTTCCACCGGGAGGAGGCGCGCATCATGGGCTTCATCCTCGTGACCGCCGACTACCTCGCCCAGATGAGCGCCCCGGACTACGTGAGCGAGCTGCCCATCCTGTTCCGCGAATTCCAGGAAGCCTACGAATTCGAAAAGGTGCCGCTGGAAAAGCGGCCCTACCACAAGCTGCAGGAACTGCTCGTGAAGACCCCCCTCTTCTGGATGAATTATGTGCGACCAATGCTCGACTTTGAGGCGGGCGGCGTACATCGCTATTTGACGACAGCGGGCCAACCCAATCCCTACTTGCAGGCGGTCGAAGCCAACATTGCAGAAGTG
Source organism: Lacunisphaera sp. (assembly GCA_035260745.1). Classification (GTDB taxonomy): domain Bacteria; phylum Verrucomicrobiota; class Verrucomicrobiia; order Opitutales; family Opitutaceae; genus Lacunisphaera. The sequence continues at coordinate 5,117 of DATFUQ010000257.1, forward strand.
CGGCGACAACTGGAAGCGGGGCCGGGTCAAACCTAACCCATACCACAGTCCCCTGTCTCATGTTAGCTACGATCGGCTCGGCCGCGCTGCTGGGCATTGATGCCGTGCCGGTGCAAGTTGAGGTCAACACCGGCGAGTCCGGCGTGCCCAACCTCATCCTTGTCGGCCTGCCCGACGCCGCCGTGAAGGAATCGGAGGACCGCGTGTTCTCCGCGCTCAGCAATTCCGGCCTGCGCATGCCCCGCACGCGCACGACCATCAACCTCGCGCCCGGCGACCTGCGCAAGGAGGGGGCGATCTACGACCTGCCCATCGCCCTCGGCATCCTGGTCGCCACCGGCCAGCTCGTGTGCGAAACCCTCGACCAGTACCTCATCGCCGGCGAACTCAGCCTCTCCGGCGCCACCCGGCCCATCAAGGGCGGCCTCGCCATGGCCGTGCTCGCCCGCGAGTCCGGCCGCAAGGCCATCCTCGCGCCCCCGCTCGCCGCGCAGGAGGCCGCGCTCGTCGGGGGCATCGCCGTCTACGAAATCACCTCGCTCGACCAGGCGAACCGTTTCCTCAGCGGCCAGATCGAGCTCACGCCCCTCGCCGCGCCGGGCCCCGCGGTCACCGCCGTGCCGCGCGACGAACACGAACCCGATTTCGCCGAGATCAAGGGCCAGCAGGCCGTCCGCCGCGCCGTGGAGGTGGCGGTCGCCGGCGGACACAACCTCATCATGATCGGGCCGCCGGGCTCCGGAAAGTCGATGATCGCCAAGCGCATTCCCGGCATCATGCCGCAGCCCACGCTCGAGGAATACCTCGACATCCTGCGCATTCACTCGGCCGCCGGGCAGACCATCCAGGGTGGCCTGCGCTTCCTGCAGCGCCCGGCCCGCGCCCCGCACCACACCATCTCCGACGTCGGCCTGCTCGGCGGCGGCGCCATCCCCGGTCCCGGCGAAATCTCCCTCGCCCACCACGGCGTGCTTTTTCTCGACGAGCTGCCGGAGTTCAAACGCTCCGCCCTCGAGGTCTTGCGCCAGCCGCTGGAGGATGGCCATGTGACCATCTCGCGCAGCGCCGGCAAGATCACCCTGCCCTGCAATTTCATGCTCGTCGCCGCGATGAACCCCTGCCCCTGCGGCTACCTCGGCGACCCCAAGCACGAGTGCCGCTGCTCGCCCGCGCAA
>DATFUQ010000258.1:0-5092 GCA_035260745.1 Lacunisphaera sp.
TCACCGCCGCCTACGCCGCCAGCCGCAAGGTCGCTGTCGTCGCCCCGCCCCGGACCGTGCAGGCCGCCTTCGCCTACACCAACTTCGGCCAGCCGGGCAACGTGGCGAAAAAAGACGCGATCGACGACCTCGGCGCCACGCTGGTCCGGTTCAAGAATGGCGTCCGTCTCAACCTCAAGCCCACCGACTTCGAGGCCGGCCGCATCCGCGTCTCCGTGCGCATCGGCGGCGGCACACTCACCATGCCGATGGATCAGCCCGGCCTGTCCCTGCTGGCCAACGTCGCGTTCACCACCGGCGGCCTCGGCAAACACAGCGTCGACGATCTCCAGCGTCTCCTCGCCGGCCGGACCGTCGGCCTCGGCTTCGGCGCGCAGACCGATGCCTTCACCTTCGGCGCCACCACCAACCGCGCCGATCTGCTCCTCCAGCTTCAGCTTTTCTGCGCCTACCTCACCGATCCCGGCTACCGGCCTGAGTCCCTCCGCCAGGTGCACAAGGCCGCCGAGCAACTCTACACCCGCCTCGCCCACACCGCCGATGGTCCGATGTCGCTCGAGGTCGACCGTCTCCTCGCCGGCGGCGACGCGCGCTTCGGCCTGCCGCCGAAGGACGTCCTGCTTTCCCGCACGCTCGGCGAGTTGAAGGCCTGGCTCACGCCCCAGTTTGCCCGCGGGCCCATCGAGATCGCCATCGTCGGCGACTTCGACCCCGCCGCCACGATCGACGCCGTCGCCCAGACCTTCGGCGCCCTCGCCGAGCGCTCGGACAAGCCGGCTTACAAGGATGCCCGCAAGGTCACTCGACCCGCCGAACCCATCGCGAAACAATACACCGTCGAGAGCGAGATCCCCAAGGCCCTCGTCCGCCTCCACTGGCCGGCGACCGATGCGCGCGACGTGAAGCTCACCCGCCGCCTGCGGCTGCTCTGCGATGTCTTTGCCGACCGTCTCCGTGTGAAAATCCGCGAGGAGATGGGCGGCACCTACAGCCCCAATGCGGCCGCCGACCTCAGCGACACCTATCCTGGCTACGGCTGGATCGTCGCCGAAGCCACCGTGGCGCCCGACCAGACCCGCACCATCGCCAACGCCATCAAGGCCGTCGCCACCGCGCTGCACGACAACGGCGTGACCGAGGAGGAACTCGTCCGTGCGAAGCAGCCCGTGCTCACGGCGCTGCGCGAAAGCTCCCGCACCAATGGCTACTGGCTCGGCAGCGTGCTCGCCGCCGCGCAGGAATTTCCCGAGCGGCTCGACTGGAGCCGCACCCGCTACAGCGACAACGAGGGTGTCACGACCAAGGAACTCAGCGCCCTCGCGAAGCAATACCTCGACCCCGCCCGCATGTCCGAGTTCATCGTGCTGCCCGTCCCAGCCAAACCCGAAGAGCCCGCTCCGACCCGTCAGCCATAGTCCCATGCCGCGGATTGAGCTCAGCATCGAGATAGCCGCGCCGGTTGAGCTGGTCTTCGACCTGGCCCGCAACATCGACGTCCATCAGGTCAGCCAGTCCAAGCACAAGGAGCGGGCGGTCGCGGGGCGAACCTCGGGGCTCATCGAGGAAGGCGAAGTGGTTACTTGGGAGGCCATCCACTTCGGCTTTGTCCAGCGGCTCACCAGCCGAATCGCGATGATGCACCGCCCGGATCATTTCCGCGACGTCATGGTCAGCGGAGCGTTCAGGCGCTTTGAGCACGACCATTTCTTCGAGGCTGTCTCCAGCCGGAGCACGTTGGTGCGGGATGTTTTTGACTACACTTCGCCCTTGGGCCTGCTCGGTCGGATCGCCGACGTCCTCTTCCTTGAGCGCTACATGCGCAACCTGCTTGCCGGACGGAATGTCGTGCTTAAGCAACTCGCCGAGCAACCACCACAATAATTCGCCGGCCGCGTGGCGGTATTTCGAAATCCTCGCAGCCATCCGCACCCGGCTGCAAAATCACCCTGAATGGCCGGGCAACTTCGCGAGCGACCGGTCGTGCGCCTTCGTCAGCAGCAGCAGCGCCACGATGGCCCCGACGAGCGCCATGGCCATGTCGGTCTGCGTGTCCCACGGATCGCCCTGCGTGCCGAGGAAATCCTCGGCCGCCGCCCCGCTCAGCACCGCCGTCAACCATTCGAAAAGCTCGTAGAGCGCGCTGAACGCCAGGCACACGCTGACCACCAGAACCGGCAGCCAACGGCTTGGTCGCGAAGCGGGTGCCAAGCCGTTGTCCTGAGCAAGTCCGCTTGCAGCGGACGCGTCGAAGGACCCATTTCGTCGGTAGCCGAGCGGTGACGTCCGCCGCAGCAGCTCCCGCACGAGGATAGCCGGCACAAAGCCCTGGGCGAAGTGCCCGAGTTTGTCGTAATTGTTGCGCGTCCAGCCAAACCAGCCCATCGCCCAGTTGCCGAGCGGCACGCGGGCGTAGGTGTAGTGCCCGCCGAAAATCAGGATCACGCTGTGCCACCACAGCAGCACCAGCAGCAGGTTGGAAAGCGGAAGGCGCCGCTGCAGGGCTAACACGACGGGCAGGCCGATGAAAATGGGCACCACCTCGAGGAACCAGGTGAAATAATCGTGCGGCCGCACGGCCGACCACGCGAGCACCGGCGCCAGGCAGACGCAGAACCAGAGGAGCCGGCGGTCCATCAGCCGCCCTCCTGCTTCACCTGGGGAAATTCAACCGGCATGCGCGGCCAGCTTGCCGGCCGCCCGCACCAGCGCAAGCCGGGGATGAGTCCTAGCCTGTCATTGCGAGGCGCGCAGCGACGAAGCAATCCATCCATCAGCTTCCTACTGGATCGCCACGCCCGGCCTCGCCGGGCTCGCGATGACAAAGCAGCCGCAATCCCGGTTTTGACTTCCCCGCCCAGCCGGCCAAGCCTCGGCCCCGAATCATGGACCATCTGCACGCCTATTGGCGCATGGAATACATCGAAGCGCCGCGGGAAAAATCCGGCGGGGATCCGTTCACGACACTGCCAGCCCTGGGCGATGACGCCGCCGCGCACATCATCCACCGCAGCCGGCTCTCCTACCTTGTGCTCAACCGCTACCCCTACAACCCGGGCCACCTGCTCGCCGTGCCGTTTCGCGCCGCCACCGACCTCGTGGAGCTCGACGCCGCCGAGCGCGCCGACCTGATGGACGAGATCATCTTCGGCAAGGAGGTGCTGCGCGCGGCGGTGAAGCCGGACGCCTTCAACCTCGGCTTCAATCTCGGTGCCGCGGCGGGCGGCAGCATCCCGCATCTCCACGCCCACATCGTTCCCCGCTGGAACGGCGACACGAATTTCATGCCCGTCATCGGCCAGACCCGCGTCCTCCCGCAATCGCTCGCGGCGATGTATGCCCGGCTCAGGGAATTCGCCGACCAGCTCTCGCCCAAAGCCTGAGTGTCCATGACCTCCATGATTTCCGAACGTGTCATTCTGAGCGCAGCGAAGAATCCAAGCCTTGCACAAATCCTGCTGGATCCTTCGCGTTGCTCAGGATGATCTGCTAATTAAGCTTACACTTTCTTCACTCCGCACTCCGCAATCCGAACTCCGCAATCGCTCGTGCCCGACTCCCAGACCCTCCGCTATCCGAACGCCCGCCACCTCCACCAGCTGTATTGTGGCAGTGAAGACAACCTCACCCGCGTCGAGCAGGCCCTCGCCGTGCGCCTCGTCACCCGCGACGACTGGCTGAAAATCGAGGGCACCGCCGCGGCCGTGGCCCGCGCCGGGGAATTCTTCACCCTGCTCAACACCGGCCGCTCCCAGGGCCTGGCGCTGCGCACGCCCGACTTTTTGCGGCTGCTCGAGCTTTACGCCAAGGACGGCGGCGCGAGCCTGCGCGCGCTGTTCACCGAGCCGGTGGTCATCACCACCCAGCGCAAAAGCGTGGTCCCGAAAACCATCGGCCAGAAACTCTACCTGCAGGCCATCCAGAAAAATCCCATCGTGTTCGGCATCGGCCCCGCCGGCACTGGCAAGACCTACCTCGCCATGGCCGCGGCCATCTCCGCCCTGCTCAAGAACCAGGTGCAGCGCATCGTCCTCACCCGCCCGGCGGTCGAGGCCGGCGAGGCGCTCGGCTTCCTGCCCGGCGATCTGCGCGAAAAAATCCTCCCCTACCTCCGGCCGCTCTACGACGCCCTGCACGACATGCTCGACCCCGAGGATGTCGTCACCCTGTCGGAGAAAGGCGTCATCGAGATCGCCCCGCTGGCCTACATGCGCGGCCGCACCCTGGCCAACGCCTACATCATCCTCGACGAGGCGCAGAACACCACGCCCGAGCAGATGATGATGTTCCTCACCCGCCTCGGCGACGACTCGCGCATGATCGTGACCGGCGACATCACCCAGATCGACCTGCCCCGCGCCAAGCTCTCTGGGCTCGTGCAGGCCCCGCGCATCCTGCGCAACATCCCCGGCATCGAGTTCCACCACTTCACCGCCGCGGACGTCGTGCGCCACCCGCTCGTGCAGAAGATCATCGAGGCCTACGAGCAGGCGAAGACGGCGGAGCCCATCGGGCCCGGAGCGTGAAGCGCGAAGTTTCCATCCGCAACGCCCACCCGCGGCTGCGCTTCCGCCCGGCGGAGGTGATACGCATGATCACTACGCTGGAAGGCAACCTGGCCTCACTCCACATTCCGCCGGCCGCAATTCCTGCTGGCGAATTGTCCCTCGTCTTCCTCACCGAACCGGCGCTGGCGAAAATCCATGGCGACTTCATGGACGACCCGACCGCCACGGATGTCATCACCTTCGAGGGTGACCGGGCGACCGGACTGGCCGGCGAGATCTGCGTCTCGGCCGATATGGCCGCCCGGTTTGTCAGGTTGGTGGAGGGCCCAGCTCCCGCTGGGCCGCGGCCCGCGAGGACGCGGGCCCTCCAAGACGCATTCTCCACCGAGCTGACCCTTTACCTCGTGCACGGCTGGCTGCACCTGGCCGGTTACGACGACCGGCAGCCCGCCCGGAAACGCCGGATGCGCGCCGCCGAAAAGCGGGCGATGAGGCTGTTGCGCTCGGCGAAGGCGGTGCCAGGGTTCCGGCTCGCCCTGTAGCGGCGCTCTATGAGCGCCGTCCGGCGACGAGCGAAACCTCGGCGG
>DATFUQ010000259.1:0-12303 GCA_035260745.1 Lacunisphaera sp.
ACCCAGGTGCGGCCCTTGTTGAAATCGACGCCGTGCATCGCGCCTTTGGTGAGGCGCACCAGTTGGTTGACCAGCTTCGGCATGCCGGTGCCATCGCCGGCGAAGATGAGCCGCACCTCGGCCTTGGCCGGACCGTCGGGCGTCTCCATCAGCGGCGCGTAAGCGACCTTGCGCTGCAGTAGCCAGTCAGCCGGGTTAGCAATGGCCGCAATCTTCTCCCTGGTGGGCGAGATGTCCACGCCGAGCCCGGCGAAGGAGTAAAGCGGCTTGCAGACGTAGTTCTCCAAGTCAGCGGGCACGGTCTTCAGTTCGCTCACGAAATGGCACAGCGGCACATAGGGGCTCTTGAGATATGGCAGCGTGTGCTTGCTGATTCGGAAATACCAGTTGGGATGGCCGGCCCACTGCACGTCGAGTTCGTCGCTGAAGCTGAACTTCAGCGCGGGCTTCTTGCGCAGCAGCTCGTCGAAGATTACGCGGTTGAAGATGCGCTCGATATGCACCTCCCGCCCGCCGCTGAAATAGAATAGCTGCCGGCCGTGCTTGATGACCTTGGTCACGCACATCGGCCGGACGCCGAGGAAGGCGTGGGTGCAGGCGAAATCGACGCGGGTCTTCTGCTGGTCGGGCTCGATCTCAAGCAGCACGGTGTTCTCCGGCAGGCAGTCGCCGACCATGGCGCGGCGCAGGGCGTCAAGGTAACCTTCCTCGTCGAGCCCGCCGAAGTAGGGGGTGAACTCCGCCGGGATTTCCGGAAAATGTTTCCGGTAGGCGCCGGTCAGCAGGGCCTGCCAGCAAGCGACAGTCGGGAAACCCTGCAACTCTATCAGCTGCGGCAGGACTTTGCCCGAGGCGTCGTGGCACAGTGCGAAGTCCACCGCCAGAAAGTGCGGGAACGGCGTCTCGGCCGACACGGTGAGCCCCGCCGGGATGGCATTGGCGGCGTGCTTCCGGAACTCCGGCTTGGCCAGCTGGCCGACGATGTCGTCCGCGGCGCGGACCAGCTCGCGCGTCGTGTGTTCGTCGAAAAACAGCGGCGACTCCGCCACGCGGAAGTCCACCGGCCAGTAAACCGCCTTGTTCAGATCGGCGTTGAACGCCTCATAACGCTGCTCGGTGAACGCGGCATTGTAGCGCTGGCGGACGGCGGGAATCATGAAGAATAAATCGCGAAAACGCGGAAGAGCGGAGACGCGGAACCAATCCGGTGGACAAAGGAAATTGGAAGGAAGAGGGTCATCAGCTTTTCGGGTTTCAGCCCTTCCGCTTTTCCGCGATTTCCTAAAGCAAAAACGTCCCCTTCGCCATGACCTGCTCTTCGTCGAGCCAGATGTCGAAGAAGCGGCCGACGCAGTCAATATGGGTCGTACTCTTCCAGGTCTGGCCGGTGTGCTCGCTATAGGGATGGCCGAAGGCGATGTGGATGCCGGGGAGTTTCTCGTCCTGCAGGATGTGGCCGATGATGCGGGTGCAGGCGAGGTTGGTGCCGATGGCGAACTCGCCGACGCAGTCGGAGTTCTCGTCCGTGTGGCAATACTTGTCGAACTCCTCAAGCAGCTCCTTGTTCGCGCAAGCGAGGCTGGCAATGCGGTTGTCCTTGATCTCGATCGTCAGCGGCGTGGCGCCGATGTCGCCGTATTTCTGGCAGAGGTAATCGCCGACGACGCCATCCACGACGAAGCGGCCGTTCGAATTGAAGGGCGAGGTGAAGATCTCGCCCCCCGGCAGGTTGCCCCACTTGGCGGGGGAGATGAGGCCGGAGGTTTTGACCCAGTTCAGCTTCGGCGAGAGCTCGGCCACGTAGTCGGTGCCGGCAGCGGTTTTGCAGGTGACGCGTTTAGCGCGACGGCATTTATCGATGAGCTTCTGGGAAAGACGGTCGACCTCGACAAAGTCGGCGCGCATGCCCTCGACCATGATCTGCTTGTTGATGTTCACCATGTGGCCGTGGCGGATGTGGCGCGGGTTGATGACATCCATCATCTGCATGCGGGTGCGGAGCTCGCCGGTCTGGGTGATGCAGGCGTAGATGCTGACCTGGGACTGGGCGAGGTCGTCGAGCACGGGGCGGGGCATGTCGCGGTGCGGGCGCGGGCCGTATTCCTCGAGCACGAGCACCTGGTAGGGCGCGCCGGTCTGCTCGATCTCGGCCACGAGCGCGGCGGCGATCTCGGCGCTGGCTCGGTCGGTGATGAGCGTCATGCGCTCGTTCGGCTGGAGCTTCAGGCAGACGTGGATGGCGTTGTGCGCGCCGGCCGCCAGCGCGGGGTCGAAGGTGACGGGCAGCGAGGCGGCGTGGGGCATGCGGGTGCTCGGAGGACGGAGGACAGAAGACAGAGGACGGGACTGCGCGGGGGAGGAGGAAGGAGCGTCAGAGATCAAGGTGCTGGTGTCGTTGGGTTGGTCATCGTTCTCATTCTCTTAATCTTTCTCGTAATCACAGGCTGTTGGCGGCGGATGGGGTTAAAGGAAAAGAGAAGGAGAACGATTAAGAGAACGAGAAGGATTACTCAGAGATCAAGGCCGTGGTGGGTTTCGTTGATGATATAGTCCACGACTTGTTTGAGATCTTTGGTGCGGTTGTAAACCTCAACCTGCCGGTCGGCGCCGGTGCCACGGGCGAGGATCTGCTGGACGTAATTCACCTCGGCGCGGGAGCCGAGGTCATCCACGACATCGTCGATGAAGTCGAGCAGCTCGGCGATGAGGTCGCGGGTGGGGACTTCCTCGGACTTGCCGAAGTCGATCATCTTGCCGTTGATGCCGTAGCGGGAGGCGCGCCAGCGGTTCTCGTTGATCAGGCGGGCGCGGTAGGTGCGGAAGCCGAGGTTTTTCCGGTGCAGCTTGTAGAGCTTGGCGATGACGGCCTGCATGAGGGCGGCGAGGCAGATGGTCTCGTCGACGCGCATGGGGATGTCGCACACGCGGAACTCGAGCGTGTGGAAAAGCGGGTGAAGGCGAATGTCCCACCAGATCTTTTTGGCGTTGTCGATGCAGCCGGTCTTGATGAGCAGGTTGACATAGCCGTCGAACTCCTCGACGGAATCGAAGAGGTCGGGGATGCCGGTGCGCGGGAAGCGCTGGAAGACCTGCAGGCGGTAGGAGGCGAAGCCGGTGTTGCGGCCGACCCAGAACGGGGAGTTGGTGGAGAGCGCGAAGATGTGCGGCAGGAAATAGCGCGCGGTGTTCTGCAGCTGGATGGCGGTCTCGCGGTCGGGCATGCCGACGTGGACGTGCAGGCCGAAGATGAGGTTGGCGCGGGCGACCTGCTGCATGTCATTCAGCACGCCCTGATAGCGCTCGCCCGGGGAAATCTTCTGGTCGATCCAGTGCGAGAACGGGTGGGTGCCGGCCGCGGCGATGCGGAGGTTGGCTTTTGTCGCGAGGCCGGCGAGGTCGCGGCGCAGGCCGGTCACGGACTTGCGCGCGTCGGCGATGTCCTGACAAATGTCGGTGCCAACCTCGACGACGGACTGGTGCAGCTCGGGCCGGACGCGCTCCTTGAGGATGACCTTGCCGCCCTCGATGATCTCCTCGATGTGGGACTTCAGCTCACGCGTGACCGGGTCGACGATCTGGAACTCCTCCTCGATGCCGAGGGTGAATTGGTGCTTTTTCCGCGTGGCGCACATGGCGGCTTACTTCTTCCCGGGCGTCGCCGGCTTGCCGGTGGTGACGGCGCCCTGTACGTAGCCGCCCCAGATGGTGTTGTTCCGGTCGGGCACGTGCGCCTTGGCCTTGCGGACGAGCATTTTCGCCGCGGCCTCGACAACCCACGCGAAGTTTTCCTCGCCGACGGACTTACGTTCGGCGTCGGGCGCGGGGTTGCAGAAATCGATCGCGTAGGGCACGCCGCCGCTCACGCCGAACTCCACGGTGTTGAACTCGTAGCCCAGCGCCTGGTTGAGCGTGAGCACGTCGCGCTCGATGCGCGCGAGCAGCTCGGGCGAGCCGGGCGGGCGGTCCACGACGTAGCGCAGGTGGTGCGGGTTGCGCGGCTCGTAGGGCATGATGCGGACGTCGGTGCCGCCGATGCAGTAGCAGCGGTAGTAATCGTCGAAGTGCACCTCGGACTGCAGCAGCATGACGAGCTGGCCGGTTTCGCCGTAGGCCTTGAAGAACTCGTCGCGGTCGCGGACCTTGTAGACATTCTTCCAGCCGCCGCCGGAGTGCGGCTTGAAGTAGGCGGGCCAGCCGATGTAGTTGAAGATGCCGTCCCAATCGAGCGGGTAGGCCAGGTTGCTGAACGACTCGGTGGAGCAGTCGGCCGGGTGGTCCTTCGAGGGAAGGATGACCGTCTTCGGCACCGCGACCCCGAGCTTGGTGGCGAGGCAGTTGTTGAAAAATTTCTCGTCGGCCGACCACCAGAAGGGGTTGTTGACGACGGCCGCGCCGTTGAGCACGGCGTTCTTGAGGTAGGCGCGGTAGAACGGCACGTCCTGCGAAATGCGGTCGAGGATGACGGCATAGGGAGTGGGCTCGCCCTGCGTGACCTGGTTGATGAGCACTTCCTCGGCCGTGATGCCGGATTCGTTGAGGGCGTTGATGCGTTCGATGAGCGCCGCCGGGAACGAGCGCTCCTTGCCGTGAAGGATGCCGATCTTTTTCATGCGGGAAGCATGCCGGGGCCCCGGGAAAAAGTGGAGCGGAATCATGCCGTGCAGGGGATGAATCAGCCCCTTGCCGGGGGCGCGGCCACAAAAACCGCTTGGCTTCAACAGGTGCGGTCTCTAGCACCGCGCGACCCAAAGCGATGCCGCCTCCGCGCAAACCCGAATCCACGCTCCGACTCCACCGCCGCTTTTGCTCGCACGGCCTGCGCAATTCCCGCGACATCGTCGTGTGGCTCCCGCCCGGCTACGGCCTCGCGCGCCGCCGGCACCCGGTCGTCTATTTCCAGGACGGGCAGAATATTTTTGATCCGGCGACCGCCTTCCTGGGCAATGCCTGGCACGCAGGCGACCGCGCCACCGAGCTGATCCGGGCCCACGAAATCGCCGCGCCCATCATGGTCGGCGTCTACAACACGGGCTTCAACCGGATGAATGAATACGCGCCGACCGCGGGCGAATTCTCCGGCTGGGACGGCGAGAAGTGCCAGAGCACCGGCGACGCGAAGCGCTACGCGAAATTCTTCGTGCAGGAGGTGAAGCCGTTCATCGACGCGCGCTACCTCACGCTGCCCGGGCCGCGGCACACTGCGGTCGTCGGCTCCTCCATGGGCGGGCTCGTGTCGCTTTACTTCGCGCTGTGGCACCCGCGCGTGTTCGGCCACGTCGCGGCGCTGTCCCCCTCGCTGTGGTGGGGCGACCGCGTGGTGCTGCGGGATTTTTCCAGGCTTCGCAAGAAGCCTGACGTGCGCCTCTGGCTCGACATGGGCACGGTCGAGCCCGGCTGGGAAATCATCCGGCTCATGCGCGAGACGCTGGTCAACCGGGGCTGGAAACCCGGCGAGGATCTCGCCTATCACGAGGTGCCCGAGGCGCAGCACACGGAACACGCCTGGGGCGCCCGCGTTGGCGGCGTGCTGAAGTTCATCCTGGGCCGGAAGCCGGGCGGGCGCCGCGCTCAGATATAATACATCTCGGTCGGATTGCGGGTGGCGAGCTGGTCGAGCGTGTAAGCCTTGGTTTTTTCCGCGAGGCACTCGCGCACCTCGCCCCAGACCTGCTTAAGCCGGCGGCCGCTGCGGCCCTGGAAATTCCCGCTCAGGTGGAGGCACCCGCCCTCGACGGCCAGCAGGATGTCGTGGAGCGAGATCTCCTCCGGCGGACGGGCGAGCATGTAGCCGCCGAGGTTGCCGCGGCGGCTGGTGATAAGCCCGTGGGTCTTGAGCTTGCCGAGGATTTGCGCGAGGAAGTTGGCGGGGACGGACTCCGTGCGGGCGAGGTGCTCGATCTGCGCGAGCCCGCCCGAGTCGTGCAAGCGCGCCAGCTCGGCCATGACGCGGCAGGCATAATCGACTTTGACGGAAATCTTCACAGGCGGGTCAGGCTGGGGGACACGGCGGTTTTGGCAACACCGGGCGCGGTCAGATCACGTAGTCGCCGATCTCGGGCTTCACAACCTCGCGCGGCGGCAGCAGCATGCCGGCGGCGACGGTGGCGTTGGTGCCCGGCTCGATGAGGATGAAGGAACCGGTGAGCCGGTTGGTCGCGTAGCCGTCGAACACCAGCGGCTTGGCGGCGCGCAGGCGGATTTCACCGATGTCGTTCATCGCGAGCTCGGCCGGCCCGGGCTCGGCATCGAGCGTGACCATGTTGAGTTTGCTGCGCAGGTCGGTGATGACGACCTGGACCGTCTGCGTGGTATGTTTGAGAAGATATTTTTTGCCCGGCTGCAACGCCCGCGGATGCATCCAGCAGACCTCGGCGGGCAGGTCGCTGGCCGCCCCGGGCAGATGGTCGGGACCGATGAGCATGCTGCCGCGGCTGATGTCGATGTCGTGCTCCAGCACCAGCGTGACCGACTGGGGGCAGAACGCCTCCGGCACCGGCCCGTCGTAGGTCCAGATTTGCTTCACGGTCGTGACGATGCCGGCGGGCAGGGCGATGACCTTCTGGCCGGTGCGCACAATGCCGCCAGCGATCTGGCCGCTGAAGCCGCGAAAATCATGGAGCGCCGGGTCGGTGGGATTGTTCGGGCGGTTGACCCACTGCACGGGCAGGCGGAAGCCGGTGAGATTCCAGTCGCTCGCGATGTGCACGGTCTCGAGGTGGCCGAGCAGCGTGGGGCCGGGATACCACGGCATGTGCGGCGAACGGTCGACGACGTTGTCGCCGTTGAGCGCGCTGAGCGGGATGAACTTGACGTCCTTGATGTCGAGGCGCGGGAGAAACTCCTCGAATTGCGCGCGGATCTCCAAGAAGCGCGCCTCGCTCCAGCCGACGAGATCCATCTTGTTGACGGCGACAACCAGGTGCGGAATGCGCAAAAGTGACGCGATGGCGGTGTGGCGGCGGCTCTGCTCGATGACGCCGGCGCGTGCGTCGACTAGGATGATGGACAGGTTGGCCGACGAGGCGCCGGTCACCATGTTGCGCGTGTATTGGATGTGGCCGGGCGTGTCGGCGATGATGAACTTGCGCCGCGGCGTCGCGAAGTAGCGGTAGGCGACGTCGATGGTGATGCCCTGCTCGCGCTCGGCGCGGAGGCCGTCGGTGAGGTTGGCGAGGTTGATCTGGCCGCCGCCGGTGAGGTCGGCGGAGCGTTCGAGGGCCTCGAGCTGGTCCTCCATCAGCGACTTCGAGTCGTAGAGCAGGCGGCCGATGAGCGTGGACTTGCCGTCGTCGACGCTCCCACAGGTGTTGAAGCGGAGGATGTCGACGGGCACGGCCACGGGGGCGGAGAGGACTTCTTCGGTGAACATTTAGAAATACCCCGCCTTCTTGCGGTCCTCCATGGCGGCCTCGGAGGCCTTGTCGTCGGCGCGCGAGCCCCGCTCGGTGACGCGGGCGGCGGCGATCTCGGCGATGATGTCGTCCACCGTGCCCGCGGGCGACTCGACGCAGCCGGTGCTGATGATGTCGCCGATGGTGCGCACGCGCACGACAAGGTCGCGCACCTCCTCGCCCGGCCGCGGGGGCGCCAGCTCGTTGACGGGCAGCCACTGGCCGCCGCGACGCACGCACCTGCGGCGATGGCTGAAATAAATGCTCGGCACCTCGAGTCTTTCGCGGCGGATGTATTCCCACACGTCTGTCTCTGTCCAGTTGCTGAGCGGGAAAACCCGCATGTTGTCGCCGGGGTTGAGACGTCCGTTGTAGAGGTTCCAGATTTCCGGGCGCTGGTTCTTCGGGTCCCACTGACCGAAGCTGTCGCGGAAGCTGAAGAAGCGCTCCTTGGCGCGGGATTTTTCCTCGTCGCGCCGCGCGCCGCCGATGCAGCAGTCGAAGCGGAACTCCTCGATGGCGGCGAGCAACACGGGAATCTGCAGCTTGTTGCGGCTGATCTCACCCGGCGCGGGGTGGGCGATACCCCGGGCGATCGCGTCCTCCACCTTGCGCACGATGAGCTTCGCGCCGAGTTGCTTCGCGCGGCGGTCGCGAAATTCGTTCAACTCCGGGAAATGATGGCCGGTGTCGACGTTGAGCAGCGGCAGGGGGAGCTCCGATGGGCGGAACGCCTTTTCCGCGAGCCGCAGCAGGCAGATCGAGTCCTTGCCGCCGGAGAAAAGCAGGGCGGGCCGCTCGAATTCGCCCGCGACCTCGCGCATCACATGGATGGCCTCGGTCTCAAGATGCTGGAGATGGTCGAGATGATAGGAAGTCATTGGAAGAATCTAGGGTCTGCGCTCTGGGGTTTGTTTTCCAGCCTGAACCTAGACCCCGGACCCCATCATCTTTCCGCCCCACGCGGCGTGCAGGCCGCACTCGCGTTTCTCGTCAGCCTTGGCCGGGTCGAAATAATCCCACTCGTTGGGCAGCCGGTGTTGTGCCAGGTAGGCCTCGAGGTCGGCGTCGCTGAGATAAAAAACCGGGCTGACCTTGAGCGCGCCGAAGTTCTCGTCGCGTGACACGATGTCGAGGCCCGCGCGATTGGGATTCTGCACCTGGCGCAAAGCGGTGATCCACACGGTTGGCGCCAGCTCCTTCATCCCGCGCTGGAAGGGCTCGAGCTTCATCAGCGTGCTGAATTTTTTCAGGCCGGCCTCGTCCTCGGTCGTCGGGATGGGGCCGTGGAGCGCGTCGCGGTGCGCGGGCGTGATTTTTGGCAGGTAGGGCTTGAGGTTGAGGCCGAGGCGGGTGCGCAATTCCTCGGCGTGCCGGTAGGTGGCGGGACGGTTGTAGCCGTGGTCCACCCAGAGCACCGGGATGTCGGGCTGCGCTGACACGGCAAGGTGCAGGACCACCGCCTCGTAGGGGCGGAAATTGGTTGAGACGATGGCCCGGCCGCGCGCCTGCGCGACGGCCCAGCGGACAATCTCCAGCGGCGGTTGGTCGCGCAGCTCGGCGTTCCAGCGGATGAGGTCGGCGGCGGTCATGCGGAAATTGGGGCGGGAGCGGCATCCCCTGCCGCTCCCGCTTTGATTTGTTCGGGCAACACAATCCGCGAACAAAAGTCGCCGAAGCGCTCGCCGGGTTGTCGCTCGTTTTTCCAGCGGACGAGGGGCGGGCGCAGTTCGTTGATGATGTCCTCGGTCTTGACGCTGGCCCGGTATTCGCGGTTCAGGCGCGTGGTGCCGGCGTTGCCGCCGAGGGAAAGGCTGTATTTGCCGGGAGCGCGGCCGACGAAGCCGATCTCGGCCATGAAGGGACGGGCGCAGCCGTTGGGGCAGCCGGTCATGCGGATGATGATTTCCTCGTCGCTCAGCCCCAGCTCGGCGAGCAGGCCCTCGATGCGCTCAAGGATGGCCGGGAAAATCCGCTCGCTTTCCGCGAGGGCGAGGCCGCAGGTCGGCAGCGCCGGGCAGGCCATCGCGGCGCGGCGAACGGCCCCGGCCTGGTTTTC
Source organism: Lacunisphaera sp. (assembly GCA_035260745.1). GTDB lineage: Bacteria > Verrucomicrobiota > Verrucomicrobiia > Opitutales > Opitutaceae > Lacunisphaera. Next base: position 9,451 of record DATFUQ010000259.1, read on the forward strand.
AACGGGAATGCCGTGCTCCGCGAGCAACGCGGTGATGCCGTCCTTCTGTCCGGGCGCGACGCCGGCGAGCAAAAGATTTTGCGAGGGGGTCAGCCGCACCTCGGGACGGAACTGCGCGACGACGCGCCGGAGCGCCGTTTTGAGCCGGCGGGCCGGCGTGTCCTTGATGCGGCCGGTCTCGACGTAGAGCCCAAGGAACCAGCGGCCGTCGGTGGCGCGGTGCCAGCCGAAGAGATCGCCTTGCCGTGTGAAGTTTGCCGGACGGGCGGGGAAGAGCTTGAAGCCGACGCGGGCTTCCACCTCGGCGCGGAACCAGTCGGCGCCGCGGTCGGCGAGCACGTATTTGAGGCGCGCGTGCTTGCGGTTGGTGCGGTCGCCAAAATCGCGATGCGCGGTGAGCACGGCCTTGGCCACCGCGACGAGTTCCTCGGGCGGAAAGAAACCGAGCACATCGGCCGTGCGCGGGAAGGTTTCCTTGTTGTTGTGGCTCATGCCGAGGCCGCCGCCGCACAGGAGGTTGTAGCCGAGCAGCCGCGCCGGGTCGGCGGGATCGGCGATCGCGACAAAGCCGAGGCAGTTGGTGAAGACGTCGGTGTCGTTCAGCGGCGGAATGGCGAAGGCGATCTTGAATTTGCGCGGCAGGTAGGTGCGGCCGTAGAGCGGATCCGCGAAGGCCTGCTTCTCCTCCGGCGAGAGCTTAAGCGGCGAGCCGTCGATCCAGATGGAATGATAGGCGCCGGTCTGCGGGAGCAGTGCATCGGAGACCCGGCGGGCATCCTGCTGCACGCGCTCGAGTAAAGGGCTGGTCGCGGGCGTGGGCGGCGCCATGACGTTGCGGTTCACGTCGCCGCAGGCCGCAAGCGTGGTGCAGAGCGCGTCGTTGAGGCCCTTCATCAACGGCCCGAGCTTGTCCTTCACCACGCCGTGCCACTGGAAGGACTGCCGCGAGGTGATGCGCAGGCTCTGGTTGCCGAGGCGCTCGGAGAGATCGTCGAAGGCGAGGTATTGGTCCGGCGGGATGACGCCACCCGGGATGCGGGCGCGGATCATCATGATGTATTGCTTGCCGGTCTTTCGCTTGTCGCGGTCATCCTGCTGGTAGATGCCGTGGAATTTCAGAAACTGCTCATCATCCGTCGAGAAACAGGCCAATGCCGGATCCGCGAGGGTTTCGGCCAAGGTGCCTCCCAGGGTGGGGTCGTTCTGCTTGAGGACCTCGTTCTTGCTCAATGGAGCTGATGGATTTGCGGACATGACGCAGACAATGCTTGCACTTGTAAGGCAACAGGTAAACCATAAAAGGTGTCATACTAACTAAAGTAGTCAAGTTGGCTTTAATACACTCATATCCAAGAGGTTTTGTCTGGCTCGTCGGGGCCGGGCCGGGCGCGGCCGACCTCATCACGGTGCGCGGGCTCCGGCTTCTGCAGGAAGCGGAGGCGGTGGTGTATGACGAGCTGATCAACCGCGAATTGCTCCGGCACTGCGCGGCCGGGTGTGAGCTGCATGCCGTCGGCAAACGCGCGGGCTGCCACAGTGCAAGCCAGGGCGAGATCAACAACCTGCTGGTTTCATTGGGCAGCGCGGGACGCAAGGTTGTGCGCTTGAAAGGCGGCGATCCGCTGATCTTTGGCCGGGCGGGCGAGGAGATCGAGGCGTTGCGTGGAGCGGGCATTCCCTTTGAGGTTGTGCCGGGAGTCACCGCAGCCACCGCGTCGGGTGCAGTCGCCGGTTTGCCGCTGACCCACCGCGATCATTCCTCCGCGGTGGTTTTCATCACCGGCCACCAATGCGCGGCCAACACTTCGGCCCTTGACTGGGGTTCGCTCGCCCAGCTGCGGGCCACACTTTGCTTCTACATGGGCGTGCGCCGTCTGCCGGAAATCGCCGCCAATCTGCTGGGCCATGGCATGGCGGCTGACATGCCGCTCGCGGTGATCAGCGAGGCCACGCTGCCGACGCAGAAAATCCTCGTTGGCACCTTGCGCGAGGCAAAAAAACTTTCCGCGGATCTCGCCGGCCAGCCCGCCCTCGTGGTCATCGGCGAGGTGGTGCGGTTGTCGGGCTTTGCCGCGGAGCTGCCGCAACTTCACGCGCAGGCGCTGAACCTGTAGGTTGCGCGCTTGCGCGCAACGCGGCTCGTGGGCGAGCCACCTACATCGCTGCGTTCCACCGGTCCGCGAGGATATCCACCAGCAACGGATGACTGCCGACCAGCCCGGTCAGGCGCGTGTGCAAATGCGGCTGCGCGGCCTCCGCCTGCCGGCAGATCTTCGCCACGTCGCCGTCCGGCCCGGCGTGGCGGCCGGGCAGAAGAAACTGCATCGCCACGATCACCCGGCTGCTGGCCCAGGGCGCGGTGGCCAACAGGTCGGCGAGCAGCGGCTCGTTGAAATCATAGGCCGGCTCCGGCCGCCGCTCCATGCTGCACGGCGCCACGAGCGCGATGCGCGAGCCGAGTTGCGCGGCGAGCTGCCGGGCCAGTTCATCGCGCACCGCCGTCACTGCCGCGACCGGGCTGCCGTGGTCCGCCAAGGCCACGCGCTCCGCACTGGCGCTATTGAGCTCGGCCCGCACCAGGTCCGCGAGGATTCGTGCGAGCCGCAGATCGCCGGCGGCGTGCAACGGCGGAGCGACGTAAACTCGAAGAGCTGGATATTTTTTTTGCAGCCGAGCCAGATTTTCTGGCAGGTAGATGGTCAGGGCCTCGCTCGGGCCAAAAAACAGCGGCAGTATGACAAATTCGTTTTGCCCCGCGCTTAGGCGCTTCTCCAGTGCCGGAAGCAAGATCTCCGCGGACTGGCCGCCGAGCAGTTTTGCGTCGACGCCCGAGGAGTGGAGCAGCGAGACCGG
>DATFUQ010000260.1:0-4317 GCA_035260745.1 Lacunisphaera sp.
CACCCGCTTGGGTGAATCGTCGCGAGGCCAGAGCGGATGGATTTCCGTGTGCCCGCCGGTGCCGTGGCCGGCGACGGGAAAGACGTAGTGCTCGATTTCATCCCGAGAGCGGATGTTGGCCTCGGACTGGATGAAGAACGCGCGGCTGCCGAGCTTCTGCTCGCACAGCCGGTAGAGCTGGTAGGTGTTGGAGCTGTTTTTGCCCCCGAGGATGAAGGCGGCGTCCAGCGGCTCGGCCAAGGCGCGTTGCAAGGCATCCTGGTTCACCTGCGTGGCGTAGCACAGCGTATCCTTTTTCCCGGCGCCACCGACATGGGCCGGTCCGTCCGCCTCGCCGTATTTCGCCACAAAGACGGCCTTGAAGTAGTCGATGATCGCGGCGGTTTCGTTCATCAGCAGCGTGGTCTGGTTGACCACGGCGATGCGGTCCAGGTGGCGGGCCGGGTCCAGTCCCGGCGTGTGCAGCCCCGCGAACCGGGTCAGCAGCACGGTGCGCCTGGCCTCCGTCGGGGCGGCGATGTAGTCGCCGAGCAGCCGGGCCTCGTCGAGATTGCGGATGATGATCGACGGGGCGTGGCGGCGCGAATTGGAGAAGGTCGCCTTGGTCTCCTCGTGCTCGCTCTTGCCATGGATGACCACGGTGAAGCCCTCGCGCCCGAAGGTGCGGGCCGCCTTCCAGACTTTTTCCACCAGCATGCAGGTGGCGTCAAACTGCGCGACGCGGATGCCCTTGCGCACGAGCTTTTTCTTGTCTTCGTCGGTCGCGCCGAAGGCGGGGATGATGACGATGTCGTCGCCGGTCAGCGTATCCCACAGCAGAGGCCCCGGGCCGCCGGTGGCGACCTGGCCGCTGATGTCGAAGGGCTGGCCCTTGTCGGTCTGGAGGAAGCGCAGGCCGCGCCGCAGCAGGTCCTCGTTCACGAACGGATTGTGGATCAGCTCGCTCAGCATGAAAACGCGCCGGCCGGGATTCTCGGCCAGTGTCTCGTAGGCGCGCTCGATGGCGTTCTTCACCCCGAGGCAGAAGCCGAAATGGCTGGGAATGACATATTGCACCGCGCCGAAGTCCAGCCTGGCCGGCTGGGAAGCGGTCCGCTCGTTCGTGCGCGAGACGGTCTTGATGGCCTCGCACAACCGGCTTTGGTAAAGCCCCCGCGCGGCTTCATCCTGCTGGTAGATGTCGCGGTTGCGGTCCTTCTCGACGCGAAATTTGTAGATGTAGTCGTTTTCGCCGAGGTGCAGGTAGGGGACGGCGATGAGATAAGGATCGAGTTGGTCCAGCATTCCGGCCAGCGCCGGGGCCAGTGAATCGCGCGCGGCCTGCAGCTGCTCCAGGGTGCGGAAATCCACTTCGCCATCAGCCGGCGCCCCGTTCACCTGCGTGAAAAAAACGCGGTAGCCCGGTCCATTGGCGGTGTAGGTGAAATATTCCGCCGGCGGCGTGTGGTCCGGGAAACTGGCGGCCAGCCGGGCTTGCGCCATCGCCTCGTCCGCGCCGACAAACGCATGACCCAGCCGGGTGCCGGCCCGGCGCACGGCCAGCTGGTTGCTCGCGTTGAAAGCGAGCAGCACACACAGGGCGGGCGCGACGGGCGGTGGGGAGGTGGGCGTCAAGTGGAGGGACTAACATCGCCAGCCCGGGCGCCGGGTCAAGCGACGGCTCGGCGAAGTCCCTCTGCGCTTGCGCTGCCATCCTCACTTGCGTACTCGTTGAGCGGCCGGCCAATATATTTCCTCTCCCGCTTTTCCTGCATGCAATCCATCCCGGCTTCCCCTTTGCCGCCGCTGCCGCGGCCTTCCGCCACCTGGCTGATGGCTTTGAAAGTGGCGGGCATCTACGGAGGATTGGCCGCGGCTTGGATCGTGGTTTCGGAACTCGTGGTCGTCGGCCGCACTGGCGCCTCCCGCGAGTTGCTTTGGCTGGAAATTAGCAAGGGCCTGGGCTTCGTGGCCGTGACCTCGGCGCTGCTGGTCCTGTTGGTGCGGCACTATCTGCGAATCCTGCAAAAGGCGGAGAGCCTGCAGTGGGCGGGTGAACCCCAGTTTCGCTCCCTCGTCGAGCAGTCCATTGTCGGGGTGTATCTCATCCAGAACAACCGATTCGCCTATGTGAATCCCCGGCTGGCGGAGATCTTCGGCTATACGCCAGCGGAGATCACCGAACGCCTGGTGGTGGCCGACCTGGTGGCGGCGGTGGATCGCGCCGCCATCCTGGCTTCCCTGGCCAGCCGGCTGCGCGGGGAAACCACCGGGCAAAATTATTCCTTCCGCGGCCTGCACCGCAACGGCTGGCCGCTGCAACTCGAGTCCCATGGGAACCGCATTGAACACCAGGGAAAGCCGGCGATCATCGGCACGCTGCTGGACGTGACCGACCGGCATGAGGCCGAGGCCGCCCTGCGCGAAAGCGAGGCCCGCTACCGCCTTTTGATCCAGACCGCACCGGAGGCCATCGTCGTGCTCGACCTGAACCAGGGGCGTTTTGTGGACTACAACCAGCAGGCCGAGCTGCTGTTCGAGATGTCGGGCGAGGAGCTGAGCCGGCACGGCCTGGCGGATTTGAGTCCGGAGAACCAGCCTGATGGCCGGCGCTCCGCCGAGGTGACCGCCGCCCAGGTCGCCCTCGCCGTCGCGGGCGGCACGCCGACTTTCGAGTGGGTGCACCGCAGCCGCACCGGCCGCGAAATCCCCTGTGAAATCCGCCTGGTGCGGCTGCCGGCCCACGGCCGCACCCTGATTCGCGGCAGCATCATGGATATCACCGAGCAGCGGCAGGCCGAGGAGCACGGCCGCAAGCTGGAGGAGGAGCTGCGCCAGGCCCAGAAATTGCAGGCCATCGGCACGCTGGCAGGCGGCATCGCCCACGACTTCAACAACATCCTGGCGGCCATCCTCGGCAACGCCCAGCTGCTGAAACTGCTGCTCCCGCCGGGCGACGCGGGGCAGGCCAAGGTTTCGCAAATCCTGGTCGCCAGTAACCGCGCCAAGGATCTCGTGCAACAGATCCTCATGTTCAGCCGGCAGCGCGATCAGGAGAAACGCGTCCTGCAGCTGGGGCCGCTCGTGATCGAGGCAGCCAGGCTGATCGAGGTAAATTTGTCTCCGGCGGTCCGGCTGGAGGTGGCCGCGGCGCGCGACCTGCCGGCCGTGCTGGCCGATCCCACCCAGATGCACCAGATCGTGGTCAACCTGTGCACCAACGCCCTGCATGCGATGCGGAACGGCGGGGGCACGCTGAATGTGTCACTGGCGGCGGTCTCACTGTCCGTCCAGGCTTCGCAGTCAAAGCCCGGCCTGCCCCCGGGTCGCTATGTCTGCCTGAAAGTGTCCGATACCGGCCATGGGATGAATGCCGCCACCCTGCAGCGCATCTACGAGCCGTTTTTCACCACCAAGCCCGTTGGCGATGGCACCGGTTTGGGGCTGGCCGTCGTCCACGGCATTGTCCAGTCGCACAACGGCGGCATCTCCGTGTCCAGCGAACCCGGCCGGGGCACCACCTTCAGTCTGTATTTCCCCGCGAATGCGGACGGTGCCGGGGCGGAAACCAAGCAGGTTCCGGACCTGGCCACCGGGCAGAACCAACGCATCCTTTTTGTCGACGACGAGACCCCGATCGCCGAGGTGGCCCGCGTCATGCTCCCGCGCCTCGGCTATCGCGTGACCGTATTCGTCAAGCCGCGTGAGGCGCTGGAATACTTCCGGCTGAACCTGGCTGACATCGACCTCCTGATGACGGACCTCAGCATGCCCGAACTGAGCGGGGTCGATCTGATTCGCGAAGCCATCCGGCTCAAGCCGGGGCTGCCCGCCGTGCTGCTCACGGGCTACGGCAAGACGTTCGATTCCCGGGCGTCCAGCAGCCTCAACATCCGCGAGGTGATCACCAAGCCTTTCACCATGGAAAATCTGGCCAGCGCCATTCATGGCGCCCTCGTGCCGAAGCGCTGACGGCCGGCGGGTTACTCCTCCGCCGCGGCGATGTCTTCATCCCCTTTGCCGGGGTCGCGCTCGAAGAATGCCTCCCGCTCCAGGATGCGCATGACCTGCTCGGTGACGGCCTTCCGGTCGGCCGGGGGCAGCTTGGAGTAGCGGATGGTCAGCAACTCGGCGACGCCAGCCTTGGCCTCGTCACGCTTGGTCACCCCGGCGAGAAAATCATCCGCCTGGTCGCAGATCTCGGAGACGATGGACTTCAAATCCATGCTCGCAGGGTAGGCCGAAACGGCGGCAAGGCCAGTCCGGAAACGGGCGGGCTATTTCGCGAGCCGCGGATCGAAGGAGAACGGCTCGGGCTTGCCGACCTTCACCTTGGCA
>DATFUQ010000261.1:0-7687 GCA_035260745.1 Lacunisphaera sp.
CTGCGCGGCGTCGGCCTTGTCCTTGAGGAGAACATGCAGTTGCCGGACGGCGTTGTCCGTAACGTTAATCATACCCTCTAAAGCTACGACCCCGCCCTTTCAAGTCAACCGGAGGGGCGTCTGTTGTAGGGCAAATGCTCCACTTGCCGCTTATAAAAATTGGCAGGCGGTGCGCCTGCCTTACAATATCCAAAACAACATGAGTCGCATTCGATTGTTGCCCGAGACTGTCGCCAGCCAGGTGGCGGCCGGCGAAGTGGTGGAACGGCCGGCTTCGGTGGTGAAGGAGCTGGTCGAAAACAGCATCGACGCCGGCGCGGGCAAGATCGACATCTTGATTCGGCGCGGTGGCATTTCGTTCGTGCGCGCGATCGATGATGGCTCGGGCATGGATCGCGATGACGCGCTGCTCTCGCTCGAACGGCACGCCACCAGCAAGCTGGTTGAGACGGCCGACCTCGACCGGCTCGGCACCTTCGGCTTCCGCGGCGAGGCGCTGCCGTCGATCGCCAGCGTGGCTCACTTTGAACTGCAGACCCGCCCAACCGGGGCGGCGGCGGGCACCGAGGTGGTGGTCAACGGCGGCAAGCTGGTCCACGTGCGCGAATGCGGCGTCGCCCCCGGCACCTGCATCACCGTCACGCACCTGTTCAACTCCGTGCCGGCCCGCCGCAAGTTTCTCAAGACCGACGCCACCGAGTCGGCCCACATCATCCAGACGGTCCGGCTCTACGCGCTGGCCTGTCCGGCGACGGCCTTCACGCTGGTCGAGGACGGCCGCGTGCTGTTCCAGTCGCCGGTGTGCTCGACGCTGGCCGAGCGGGTGGGGGAGATTTTCGGCCGGACCATGGCGGCCGACCTGCTGCCGGTGGAAATCGCCGAGGCCGGGCTGCAACTCAGCGGGCTCATCGGCAAGCCCGGCGTCAGCCGCGCGACCCGGCACGAGATGCTCATGTTCGTCAACCGCCGGCCGGTGGACAGCCGCACGCTCAACTACGCGCTCATCGAGTCGTATGCCACGTCGCTCGCCAAGGGACGCTACCCGGTGGCGGTGCTGTTCCTCGAACTCGACCCCGCGGCGGTGGACGTGAACGTGCACCCGGCGAAGCGCGAGGTGCGCTTCCGCAGCGAGGGCGCGGTGCGCGGCTTTGTCATTCGTGCCATTCTGCAATGCCTGCGCGAGTGGGGGGCTCCCGCCCCCCAGATTGCGGATTCCGGATTGCGGAATGCGGATTCCACACCGCCACCACCTGCTTCGCCGATCCCCAGTGTGATGTCACAACCCTTCCGACCTTTAAGTCGCGTCCCTTTTACCGCACAGACCTATGGTCCGGCCTCCGCGCCACCAGCTGCACCGGCCATCTCTCACTCCGCACTCCGCAATCCGCAATCGGACGCTTCGCGTCTTATGGGCTGGCGATTCCTCGGCACCGCGCACGGCGACTACGCGCTCTTCGAGGCGCCGGGCGGCATCGTGGTGCTCGACCGGCGCGCCGCACATGAGCGGGTGTGGTTCGAGCGCTTGCAGGCCCAGTTTGCCCGCGGCGAGGTGGCGAGTCAGCGGCTGCTGTTCGCGCTGCCGGTGGAGCTGGACGCGATTGCCAGCGCGCTGCTGACCGACCGGCTCAAGTTTTTGCACGCGCACGGGCTGGAGGTGGCCGAGTTCGGCCGGAATTTCTTCCGCATCGAGGCCGTGCCGGTGTGGCTGGAGCCCGCGGGCGCGGAGATTTTCCTGCGCGATGTCATCGGGCTGATGCGCGAGGGCCGGCTGGATGAAAACAAAGCCGAGCTGGCGCGGGAGGAACTGGCGCGGCTGGCGGCGCAGAAGGCCGTGCGCCTGTCCCCCGCCGTCAACGAAGCCGAGGCGCTGGCGCTGGTGACGCAGCTTTTCGCCTGCGCACAGCCGCACGCCAGCCCGGCGGGCCGGCCGACCCATTTCGAGCTCAGCCGGGGGGATTTGGCGCGGCGTTTTCAGCGGTAACAGCCAGATTGTGAAGCTTGGGTGACCGGCGATTCCCGCCTTGCCTGTCCGGCTGGCACGACTTGTGATTCAACCCTTCCATGCCGAAAGCACCAGCCGCCAAGCCAGCCAAGAGCCCGGGACGCCCGCACCCCGACACGCCGGAGCAGATCATGCGCTCGCTCATCGAACGCCACCTGGTCTCAACCCTCGCACGCCATGCCGGCTCGGCCACTCCGCGCGACTGGTGGGTGGCCACCGCGCTGGCCGTGCGCGACCACATCCACGAGCGCATGATTGCCACGCAGGGCGTGCACAACGCCCAGAATGTCCGCCGCATCTACTATCTCTCGCTCGAATACCTCTTGGGCCGGCTGTTCGGCAACAACCTGCTCGCCACCGGCCTGATGGGCGCGGCCCAGTCCGCGCTCACGTCGCTCGGCCAGGACTTCAATAAAATCCGCGAGTCCGAGATGGACATGGGCCTGGGCAACGGCGGTCTCGGCCGCCTCGCCGCGTGCTTCCTCGATTCGCTCGCCACGCTCGACTATCCCGCGCTCGGCTACGGCATCTATTACGAGTTCGGCCTTTTCCGGCAGGCCTTCGTCAACGGCCACCAGGTCGAGCACCCGGACAACTGGATCCTCTTCGGCGACCCGTGGGAGGTCGTGCGGGCCGAATACACCCAGCATGTGCAGTTTTTTGGCCGGGTGGAAAACGTCTTCGACAACCGCGGCAACTACCGCCCGCGCTGGGTGGACACCAAGACCATCGTCGGCGTGCCCTACGACATCCCGACCGCGGGCTACGGCACCAAGACCGTGAACCTCCTCCGCCTCTGGGCCTCGAAATCCTCCGAGGACTTCGACCTCGCCGCGTTCAACCGCGGCGGCTACGTCGAGGCGATCCGCGAAAAGGCCATCGGCGAGACCGTCTCAAAGGTGCTTTACCCGAACGACAAGACCGAGAACGGCAAGGAACTGCGCCTCATGCAGCAGTATTTCTTCGTCGCCTGCTCGATGCGCGACATCATCCGCCGCCACTTCCGCAGCCCCGCCAACTCCTGGGGCAACTTCGCGGCCAAGGTGGCGGTGCAGCTCAACGACACGCACCCCGCCATCGCCGTCGTCGAGCTTGTCCGCATCCTGGTGGACGAGGAGAACATGACGCTCGAGGCCGCGTGGGACATCGTCACCCCGACCTTCGCCTACACCAACCACACGCTCCTGCCCGAGGCGCTGGAGAAGTGGGGCGTGGGGCTCTTCGAGCGCCTGCTGCCGCGCCACCTCCAGCTCATCTACGAGATCAACACCCGGCTCATCCAGACGGTGGAGCTGAAGTGGCCCGGCGACAACGAGAAGAAGCGCAACTGCTCGCTGATCGAGGAGAACGGCCACAAACAGGTTCGCATGGCCCACCTCGCCATCGCCGGCTCGCACGCGGTCAACGGCGTGGCCGCGCTGCACACCGACCTGTTGCGGAAAAACCTCTTTCCCGAGTTCGATGCGCTCTATCCGGGCAAGTTCCAGAACAAGACCAACGGCATCACCCCGCGCCGCTGGCTGCTGAAGAGCAACCCGCGGCTCGCGGCGCTCATCACGAAAAAACTCGGCAGCGCCGCCTGGGTCCGCGACCTCGACCTGCTGCGCGGGCTGGAGAAATCCGCCGGCGACGCGGCGTTCCAGAAGGAGTTCATGGCCATCAAGCGCGCCAACAAGGTTGACCTGGCCGCCATCATCATGGCCGAATGCGGCGTGACGGTCTCGCCCGACGCGCTCTTCGACGTGCAGATCAAGCGGCTGCACGAATACAAGCGCCAGCACCTGAACCTGCTCCACATCCTCGCGCTCTACCGCCGCCTGCTGCAGAACCCGGCGCTCGACATCGCGCCGCGCGTCTTCGTCTTCGCCGCCAAGGCCGCCCCCGGCTACGAGCTGGCGAAGAACATCATCCGCGCGATCAACAAGGTTGGCGAGCGGATCAACGCGGACGAGCGCACCGGGGGCAAGCTCAAGGTCGCGTTCCTGCCCAACTACCGCGTGTCGCTGGCCGAGAAAATCATTCCGGCCGCCGACCTCTCCGAGCAGATTTCCACCGCCGGCAAGGAGGCCTCCGGCACCGGCAACATGAAGCTCGCCCTCAACGGCGCGCTGACCATCGGCACGCTCGACGGGGCCAACGTCGAGATCAAGGAGGAGGTCGGCGACGAGAACATCTTCATCTTCGGGCTGAACGTCGACGAGGTCGCGGCGCTGCACGCCCGCGGCTACAAGCCGTGGGACTACTATCACGCCGACGAGGAGCTGCGCACCGTCATCGACTGGCTGGGCAGCGACTATTTCACCCCGGGCGAGTCGGGGGCGTTTTCCTTGGTGCACGGCAGCCTGCTCGGCGGCGGCGACCCGTATCTGCTGCTGGCGGATTTTCGCAGCTATATCGAATGCCAGGCCCGGGTGGACGCCGCCTTCCGCGACCGGGCGCGGTGGGCGAAAATGGCCATCCTCAACACCGCCCGCGTCGGCAAGTTTTCCAGCGACCGCACCATCCGCGAATACGCGAAGGACATCTGGAACCTCAAGCCGGTGAAGGTGCCGTGAGCCTGCCCATTGATTTTCGCGCCAACGTTTTTCGGTCACCTCGGGTTCGCTGACCGGTAGTTCCAGGGCGGGGTGGGGTCCTTGTCCTGCCAGACGCCGATCTTCTGCTCGCGGGCGCGGCGCTCGAGGTTCTCGATCACCGTGTCTTTCGGGTAAAGTCGCTTATACCACCAGGCCCAGCCGGCGGCGACGATGTCCTCGTTCAGTGAACGGCCGCCCCGGTAACTGACCTCGCCGACGAACCGGCCGTATTGGTCGATGGTTCTGGCGCGCACAATGACGGTGGCGCCCTCGACCTTGATGCGGGTGAACTCCTTCGCCCGGTCGCCGCGCGGCTGGTGCAGCTCGGGTGCGTCAATGCGGGCCAGCCGCACCTCGTAGATGTCCGCGCCTTTCTGCACCTCCAGCGAGTCGCCATCCTTGACCCGGAGGACCCGGCCGGTGAATTCGCGCAGCCGGGCCGGGACCGGCTTGGTGCGGGCCGCGACCTCGGGCGCCAGGCCGCCAAGCAGAATCAGCGCGGCGACCAGCGCCACGCGCAGCCGGCCCCTGAAGGTCGGGTGCATCCGCGGTTACCTGGCTTTCTTGGTCACGCCGTAAAACTGCTCGGGCTCCTCTTCCTTGCCGGTTTCCATGATTTTCTTCAGGGCCGGCGCGAGCTTGGATTTCATCTTCACCAGCGTGTCGTAGTCGGCCGCGGCGAGGGCGGGCTTGCCCATGAGAACGTAGAGGGCGCCGCGATACATGTAGGGCTCGGCCAGCTTGGGCTTGAGCGTGATGGCGGTGTTGTAGTGCGCCAGGGATTTTTCGTTGTTGGCCGGGCCCTGCTTGCGGAGGACATAGGCGAGATTGTTGTGCGCCTCGGCGTTCTTCGGATTGATCGCCACGGCGGCCTCGAACTGCTTCTGCGCGCCGGCCCAATCTTTCTTGAAGAGCATTGTCGTGCCGTCGTTGTAGAAGGAGAGTTCGGGCGGTTCGTTCCGGCTGGACCGGGCGCCATCACCGGAGCTGCCGCCGGAATTGCCCCCGCTGGGCGGTGGCGGGCTCGAGGGAGGGCTGGCGGAGGCCAGGGCGAAGGTGGTGGCCGTGAGGACGAAGAGCAACAAGGACAGCGACTTTTTCATGGCGGAGCAGGGTTGTAGTTGTAGATGTTGAGTCGTTCCCACGCTAGCAACCCACTTCGAAATTCCGAGACTTTTAACTGAGTGACCTCCGCCCAGAAAAAACGCCGCTGGCTCTTCGTGATTGGCGGGCTGGCCCTGCTGGTTTTTGTGTTCGTGGCCCGCCTGACGCTGACCGGCATGGCGGTCAGCACGCTGCTGCAACAGGCGGGGGCGTCGGAGGTGAAGTTCAACGTGGCGCAGGCCTCGCCGTGGAGTGTCGTGGTGGAGGACCTCGGGTTTCAGGTGCGGACCCAGGCCTTCGCCGCCAAGCGGGTGACTTTCGCCCGCGCGCACTGGTGGACGCCCTCGCTCGGTGCCGTGCGGGTCGAGCAGGCGCGCCTGCCGCTGACCATCGACGGCTCCGACACGAATCCGTGGGCATGGACCACCTACAAGGGCGGGTCCGCCACGATGAAGCCGGTCAACGTGCCGCTGGAGGAAATTTCCATCGACGGCCAGCTGGTCATCCAGGCCGCGGCGTTGCCGGACCAGGCGCTGACCGTGAAGATCGAGGCGCACCTGGCGCAGAAAAACACCTGGGAAGGAAAGGTGCAGGCGGACGGTCCCGGGTTGGGCCTCAAGGCCGAGGGCAGATTCGACGCGGCCACCAAGGAACTGGCCTTCAAGGTGCCCGAAGTCTCGCTCGACCTGAAGACCTGGCAGGGATTCGTGCAGCGCCTCGTGCTGCTGCCGGGCGGGGCGTGGGAAATAGAGGGCAAGCTCAGCGGTCACGCCGAAGGCCGGCTCACGGGCAAGAACCTCATGGCGGGTGGCGCAGTGCGGCTGCGGGAGGGTCGGGCGGTTTACGCCAAGCGCTCGATTGCGGCGGAGGGGATCGAGGCGGACCTGGAGTTCACTGACTTCGACAAATTCCTCACCCGGCCGGGCAACCTGCGCGTGCGCGAGCTGCGCGCCGGCCAGCTGCCGCTGCGCGACCTCGAGGCGGAGGTGGCCTTCGAGGGTGCCACCAAACTCGTCGTCTCACGCGTTTCGCTCCTGGCGCTGGGCGGCAAAGTGGCGGCGGAGCCCTTCAAGTATTTCACCAACCTGCGCGAGCTGGAGGCGGTGCTGCTGGTGGAGGGCGTCAGCGTGGAGGAGGTGATGGCCTTGACCCAGGATCTGCCGGCGAAGGCAACGGGCCGGGTGAACGGGCGCTTCCCGGTGCGGATTGACGGCAGCGGGCTGCGGATTGGCACCGGGTGGCTGGAGCTCAAGCCCGGGGTCTATGCCGAAATCCAGTTCAACGCCAACGGACTGCTCACGCGCGGGGTGGCGGCCAACAGCCCGAGCTACGCCGTGTTGCAAAAAGTCGAGTCCGGGCTGCTCAAACTCAAGATCACCGAAATGCGGCTCGATATCCGGCCGCCCAACGCGCCGCCGGGCCGCTCCGCCCAGCTGCATCTGGCGGGCGAGCCGGTTGATCCGGATGTCAAGGCCCCGGTCACCCTCGACCTCAACGTCAACGGCCCGTTGGAGAGGCTCATCAATCTCGGACTCGACTCCCGGCTTAGTTTCGGGTCCAAACCATGAAACCTTTGTCCCCGTCCGCTGACTTACAACCACCACCCCGCATGAACCGCCGACTATTTTTTGCCGCTGTCACGCTGGGGCCGCTCCTGCTCGGTGGCTGCCTCAACGTGAAAACCGAACCGATCGAGGTGAAGCCGATTCACATCACCGTGGACGTGAACGTCAAGGTGGAGAAGGCGCTCGATGATTTCTTCGGCGACCTCGACAAGAAGTCCACGACCCTCGCCCCCGCCAAATCCTGACCGCCATGAAAGCCCGACTCCTTACTCTCTTTGCCGCCCTCGGCCTGCTTGCCACCGTGGCCCTGGCTGAAACCGCCACTGAAATCCGCGCCCGGATGGCGCAGCGCCTGCCCGCCCTCGATGGCTTGAAGGCGCAGGAAGTCATCGGCGAGAACAACCGCGGCTTCGTCGAGGTGCGTGGCACCGGCACGGCGG
>DATFUQ010000262.1:0-3182 GCA_035260745.1 Lacunisphaera sp.
ATTCATGGACTGGTGATATGGAGGTGAATGGGGTCGATCAGGGGTGACTGGATTTCATTTCGTTTACATCATAGCAGAGTGATTGTTACGCCAGCATTACCCGCCGCATCATGTTCGCATAATACTCGATTTAGTAACCTCCTCCGTCCAACCTTACCGGCGGTCAACCAATCGCCAGATGTTAATGCGCCGGGATGCCTGCTCCCGGGACTTTGAATCCCCACATTTTTCTCCCATGCAAAACCATCGCCGTCGGCTCACTGGCCGGATAGTTTCCGGCCTTCTTCTTAGCATCGCGATCGCGCCGCCCGGCCAGGCGGACGGTCCTTACTATCTCCTGAAGGAAATCGTCATCGGCGGCGAGGGTGGCTGGGACTACCTCTCGGTCGACCCGGCCGGCCACCGGCTGTATGTGACGCACGCCACCAAGGTGGTCGTGATCGACACCGTCAAGGACGAGGTCGCCGGAGAAATCGCGGACACGCCGGGCGTCCATGGCTTCGCCTTCGCCCCCGAGCTGGGGCGCGGCTTCGCCAGCAACGGCCGGGAAAACAAGGCGAGCATCGTTGATCTCAAGACCCTGCAGACGCTCGCCAAGGTCGACACCGGCCAGAATCCCGACGCGATTCTCTATGAGCCCGGCCGGCGCGAGGTGTATACTTTTGACGGACGCGGCCAGACGGCCACGGTATTCGAGGCCGCCACCAGCAAGCCGGTGGCCACCATTCCCGTCGGGGGCAAGCCGGAGTTCGCCCAGGCCGACCCGTCGGCCGGACGCGTCTATTGCAACATCGAGGACAAGAATGAGGTCATCGCCCTTGATGCCAAAACCCATCAAATCGTGAATCGCTGGCCGATCGCCCCCGGGGAGGAAGCCACGGGCATGGCCATCGACCTGGCGCATCACCGGCTCATCCTGGGCTGCGGCAACGAGAAGATGATCATCATGGACAGCAGCTCCGGCCAGGTGGTCGCCAGCCTTGACGCCGGCAAGGGCATCGACGCCACGTCGTTTGATCCGGGCACCCAGCTCGCGTTTGCCTCCGCCGGCGGCAGCGGCACGGTCATCGTCGCGCACGAGGACACCCCGGACAAGTTTACCGTGGTGCAGACGCTGACGACCGAGCGCAGTGCCCGCACCATGACGCTGGATCCCTCCACCCATAAGATCTACCTCGCCTCGGCCCAATTCGAAGCACCCGCCACGCCGCCCCCGGCCGGGGGCGGCCGGCCACGGCCCAAGATGATTCCGGGCAGTTTCAAGGTGCTGGTCTATGGCATGAATTGATTGCTGCCGAGCGCCCACCCGCCCCACCTCCGCCCATGCGCCTCCTCCTGGTTGAAGATTCCCCGCGGTTGCAACGCTCGCTGGGTTCGGCGTTGCGCAAGTCCGGCCATGTGGCGGATATCGCCGGGGACGGCGAGAAAGGCCTGTGGCTGGCGGAGTCGAACGACTACGATGTGATCATCCTCGACGTCATGCTGCCCAAGCGCGACGGGCTGTCCGTTCTCGCCGAGCTCCGCCGCCAGGGCAAAAAAGTCCATGTACTGCTCCTGACCGCCCGCGACACGGTGCCCGACCGCGTGCAAGGGCTGCAGTCCGGTGCGGATGATTACCTGGTGAAGCCCTTCGCGCTCGAGGAATTGCTGGCCCGGGTGCAGGCGCTGGGCCGGCGCGCCTACGGCACCAAGCAGCCGCGGCTGCAGGTCGGTGATCTGGAGATCGACACGGCGGCCCGTTGCGCCCGCCGCGCCGGCCAGCTCGTGGATCTCACCGCCCGCGAATATCTTCTCCTGGAATATCTCGGCCGCCGCCGCGGCCAGGTGGTTTCGCGGGCCGAGATTGAAGCGCACATCTACGACGAGCATGTCGACCCGATGAGCAATGTCGTGGACTCCGCCGTGTGCAGCTTGCGCAAAAAACTTGGGGCCATCGACGCACCGGCGCTGATCCACACCCGCCGCGGCCTGGGTTACGTGCTGGAGGAAGCCGCGGCCGCCGCCCCATGATTTCCATCCGCCGCCAGCTCACACGCCGCCTCCTCGGCACGACCCTCGGCCTCTTGGGACTCGGCCTGGCGGCGCTGCTGGCGGTGGCCTGTTACGAGATCGTGCGACAGTTCGACCTCGCGCTGCGCACCAAGGCGCTCGCGATCAGCACCGTCACGGTCGCCACGGCCGACACGGTGCGCGTCGAGTTCACCGACCGTTTCCTGCAGGGATTCGATGAAGATAATCCCCGCGACTTTTTTCAGCTCTGGCTGTCCGATGGCACCATCCTCGCGCGTTCCGAGTCGCTCGGCTCAAGCCAGCTGCCCCGTCACGTTGGCCGGATCGACGCCCCGCGTTATTTTTTGTGCACCCTGCCCAACGGCCGCCCCGGCCGCGCCCTGGGGTTTGTATTCAGGCCCAAACCAGTGAGCGGAGTCAATCGGCAGGTCGAGGTGGAACTGGTGGTCGCCAGCGACCGGGAGGATCTCGATGAAACCCTGCTGCAATTGATCGGACTGGCCGCGGGTTGCGGCGGGTTGCTCCTTGGAGCGACACTCTGGGCGGTGCCACGGATGCTGCAACGCGGGCTCCAGCCGCTCGACCGGCTGGGCGAGCAGGCCGCCCACATCGATGCGGGTTCGCTGGCCGCCCGCTTCCCGGTCGACGACCTGCCGGAGGAACTCCGGCCCATCGGCGGCCGGCTCAATGATCTCCTGGCCCGGCTCGAACAGTCATTCGAACGCGAACGCCGCTTCAGCGCGGGTCTCGCCCACGAGTTGCGGACGCCGATTGCGGAGCTGCGCAGTCTGGCCGAGTGCGCCCTCAAATGGCCCGAGTCGCGCGACGCCGCGACGGACGGCGAGGTGCTGGCCATCGCCCGGCACATGGAGATGCTCACGACGAGCATGCTGGCGCTGACCCGGGGCCAGCCCGGCCAGCTGACCGGTGCGACCGAGTCGGTCGCCATCGCCCCGCTGGTGGATGAGATCTGGCGCACCTTTGCCCCGCGGGCGGAAGCGCGAAAGCTGAGGGTGAAATTCACCCTCGTGCCGGTGAGCGTGGCGGCGGACCCGGTGCTGCTGCGCTCAATCCTGTCCAATCTCTTTGACAACGCCGTGGACTACACGCCCGCCGGCGGCGAGCTGAGCATCAACGTCGAACGGCAGGAACATGGCGTCGTGGTGCGCGTC
>DATFUQ010000263.1:0-3613 GCA_035260745.1 Lacunisphaera sp.
GGTCGTGGAAGAGCACGCTCTTGGCCCAGCCCTCGCCGGCGCCGAGCACGTCGCCATAGCTGAACCCGCCGCACGCGGCGATGCCGCGGAAGTCCTCCAACGAGACGCGGCCACTGAGAATGTCGGTCATGTGGACATCCACTGCCCTGAATCCCGCGCGGGTGAACGCCGCGGCCATCTCGACCTGGCCGTTCACTCCCTGCTCGCGCAGTATCGCGACGGACGGTTTATTTTTAACCACGAAGTTCACGGAGGACACGAAGGAATCAGAAGAGGATTTATTAGTCTCAGACTTCGTGCTCTTCGTGTCCTTCGTGGTTAATTCAAATGTTATGTGTGGCGTGATGCCGGGGTCATCCCGATCGAGCCGGTGCTCGTGCTCCTGATCGGCGGACTGCGGGTTGTCGCGCAGCGCGGCGATGCGGTGGGTGACGTCGGACCACCAGCCGCGGAGCGTGACGAGGCTCTCGTTGAAGATATCCCTGCCCGACTGCTTCACGCGAAGGGCGTAGTGGGAATTCAACGTGCCGAGACGTGAGACGCAGGCCTTGAGCCCGTGCGAGCGCAGGGCGAGGTAGACATCGTCGAGGTCCGTCTCGCGCACCTGGATGACGGCGCCGAGTTCCTCGTTGAAGAGCGCGGCGAACGGTTCGTGGAGGTGCGGCAGCTCGATATCCACCCCCACGTGACCGGCGAAAGCCATCTCAACCACCGTGGCGAGCAGCCCGCCGTCGGAGCGGTCGTGGTAGGCGAGGAGTTTCTTTTCACGGCCGAGTTGTTGGATGGCGTTCCAGAATCCCTTCAGGTCGGCGGCGTTGTCCACATCGGGCGTGGCCTCGCCCATCTGGGAGACGACTTGGGCAAGGATGGAACCGCCGAGCCGGTTCTTGCCCCGGCCGAGGTCGATGAGAAGCAGGACTGTATCCCCGATGGGTTCCGAACCCTGACTATCGACCACGAAGTTCACAGAGGACACGAAGGATTCAGAAGAGGGGTTTTTTGAAGACGAACCGGGCTTGGACTTCGTGCTCTTCGTGTCCTTCGTGGTTAAATCCGGAAGATCATATTTCAGTTGGGGTGTAAGCGACAGCCGGATGTCGGCGACAGAGGCGAAGGCCGAGACGATGAGCGAGACCGGCGCGGTGATGCGCTTCGGTTCCGGCCCTTCGTGCCAGGTGGTGGACATGCTCATCGAGTCCTTGCCGACGGGGATGGTGATGCCGAGCGCGGGGCAGAGTTCCAGGCCGACCGCCTGCACGGCGGCGTAGAGATCGGCGGCGTCGCCGGGCACGGCGGGCGCGGCCATCCAGTTGGCGGAGAGGTTGACCTTGCCGAGGTCGCCGACCTGCGCGGCGGCGAGATTCGTGAGGGCTTCGCCGACGGCAAGGCGGGCGGAAGCCGCGGCGTTGTTGACGGCGACGGGCGTGCGCTCGCCCATGGCCATGGCCTCGCCGGTGTAGACGTCAAAGGACGCGGCGGTGACAGCGCAATCGGCGACAGGCACCTGCCACGGACCGACCATCTGGTCGCGGCAGATGAGCCCGCCGACCGTGCGGTCGCCGATGGTGATGAGGAAGGTCTTGTCGGCGACGGTGGGGTGGGAGAGGACGCGCCTGGCCGCCTCGAGGATGGTGACGCTGCGGAGATCGAGCGGGTGTTGCGGACGCTTCAGAGAAGTCTCCTTGCGGTGCATGCGCGGCGGCTTGCCGAGCAGGACCTCGAGCGGCATGTCGATCGGCGTGTTCTTGAAATGCGGGTCCTCGACGACGAGCTGCTTTTTCTCTGTCGCCTCGCCGACGATGGCAAAGGGGGCGCGCTCGCGTTCGCAAAGTTTTTTAAAGATGGCGAGGCGGTCGGCCGGGACGGCGAGGACGTAGCGCTCCTGCGATTCGTTGCACCAGAGCTCGAGCGGCGACATGCCCGGTTCGTCGTTGGGCAGTTTGCGAATATCGAAGC
This sequence comes from Lacunisphaera sp., assembly GCA_035260745.1. GTDB lineage: Bacteria > Verrucomicrobiota > Verrucomicrobiia > Opitutales > Opitutaceae > Lacunisphaera. Next base: position 1,957 of record DATFUQ010000263.1, read on the forward strand.
GGCCGCCCCGTCCGCCGTCATTGACGAGCTCGGGCAGGGCGTTGGAGACGCCGCCGGCGCCGACGTCGTGGATGAAGGAGATGGGGTTGTCCGCACCGAGGGCCCAGCAGCGGTCGATGACCTCCTGGCAACGGCGCTGCATCTCGGCGTTGTCGCGCTGGACGCTGGCGAAATCGAGTTCCTCCTGGCCGGTGCCGCTGAGCATGGAGCTGGCCGCACCGCCGCCGAGCCCGATGAGCATGGCCGGGCCGCCGAGGACGACGAGCTTGTCGCCAGGGTTGATCGCGCTCTTCTGGACATGGTCGGCGCGGATGTTGCCGAGTCCGCCGGCCAACATGATGGGTTTGTGGTAGCCGCGGACTTCGAAGGCCAAGCCCCGAATTTTTAACGCAGAGGACGCGCTCTCTGCGCCCTCCGCGTTTAAACATGCAGCGGGGACTTCTTGTTCGAAGGTGCGGAAGTAGCCGTTGACGCTCGGCCGGCCGAACTCGTTGTTGAAGGCCGCGCCGCCGAGCGGGCCCTCGAGCATGATGTCGAGCGCGGAGACGATGCGGCCGGGCTTGCCGTGGTTCTTTTCCCAAGGCCGGACGGCGCCGGGGAGGCGGAGGTTGGAGACGGTGAAGCCGGTGAGGCCGGCCTTGGGCTTGGCGCCGCGGCCGGTGGCGCCCTCGTCGCGGATCTCGCCGCCGGAGCCGGTGGCGGCGCCGGGAAAGGGCGAGATGGCGGTGGGGTGGTTGTGTGTCTCGACCTTGCAGAGCAGGTGGATGTCCTCGTCGTGTGCGGCGTATTCGTGAGTGCGGGGGTCGGCGTAGAAGCGGCCGCCGCGAGTGCCGGTGAGGACGGCGGCGTTGTCCTTGTAGGCGGAGAGGATGCCGCGGCGATGCAGTTCATAAGTGTTCTTGATCATCTGGAACAGCGACTTGTCCTTGGCGGAGCCGTCGATTTCCCAGGTGGCATTGAAGATCTTGTGGCGGCAGTGCTCGGAGTTGGCCTGCGCGAACATCATCAGCTCCACGTCGCTGGGGTCGCGGCCGAGCTTGGCAAAGCTGGCCAGGAGGTAGTCGATTTCGTCCTCCGCGAGCGCGAGGCCGAGGTCGGCGTTGGCCGCGACGAGGGCGGCGCGGCCGGCGGCGAGCACCGGCACGGTGGTCAGCGGGCGCGGCGGCTCGTGGCGGAAAAGGGTTTCACACGCCGCGAGGTCGCCGAAGACGACCTGGGTCATCCGGTCGTGCAGCTTGGGCCGCAAAATCTGCAACTGGCCGGTGTCGAGGGTGGTGAGGGGAAAGGGCGGGACGGTTTTGCCGACATCAATCGTGTAAAGCACGACCCGCTCGATGCGCTGGATAGCGGTGAGGCCGCAAATGTGGGCGATGTCGGTGGCCTTGGACGACCACGGGGAGATGGTGCCCGGACGCGGGGCGACGACCTGGACGACGCCGTGGACCGGCGCAGCGGCGCGGCTGGGGCCGTAGGTGAGCAGCCGGTCGAGCAGACTGCGCTCGGTGGAGGTCAGTTCCTGGGCCACCTCGACCACGTGGACAAACTCGGCGCTGAGGGCGCAGGCGGGCAAACCGGCCGCAATCAGGTCTTGGAGGAGCTTGGAGAGGCGGAAAGAGGAGAGGGCAGGTGAGCCGCGGAGGATCAGCATGGTCTGAAG
>DATFUQ010000264.1:0-3267 GCA_035260745.1 Lacunisphaera sp.
ACGGCGCCAAGTGTGCAGCCGATCGGCTTTCACCGGCCTCGCTTTCCCCCTTTTCGCACACTCGTCGGCCCAGCCTACCCGCCACCATATTTTCTTCGGTCCTGGTGGCGGCCCGGGGCCGGCCATCGTTGGTTTTGATCAGATCGTGCGCTAGAAATCACGAATTCCGTGCCTTTTGATCAAGCAACTCGGAACGACCGCTGGCGACAAGAGACTCCGGCCAACCCGCCTACGTTTACCTATTATTAACCGGCGATTTCCGCGGGGTTTCGGCTGTGAGGTGCCCGCGGCAAATCCACTTGTTGGGGTCGTGCTTCCATTAGAAGCGCTAGAGCGCATATAGGAGGAGGGGTCCAATGGAGGTTGGCAAGCCTTTAACTACGCCGGTCACGCCACAGGCGCGGGAAGACGTGGCGGTGGCCGGGCACGGTCCGTCCAGTGAGGAGGTGGCCCACTGGGAAGGCCTGGAGCAGACTGACGAGTTCAAACAGCTGGTCCGCGCCCGAGTTCGCTTCGTGCTTCCCGCGACGATTTTCTTCCTCGTCTACTACTTCCTGTTGCCGCTCGGCAACGGACTCGCCCCGGAGTTCATGAGGACCAACATCGTCGGCCACATCAACATCGCCTACATATTCGCCTTCTCGCAGTTCATAGTCGCCTGGCTGTTGGCCTTCTTCTACATCCGGCAGGCCAACAACGTCTTTGATCGCTTGGCCCAGAAAGTCAGGGAGCGCGCCGCGCGCGGCAAGGGGTCGGCGTCATGAACCTGACTTTGGTCCTGTTCCTGATCGTCGTCGGCATCACGCTCGTAATCACAGGGTGGGCGGCTCGTCGCGCGAGGACCACCGTCCAGTTCTGGGCCGCCGGGCGCGGAATCACGGGTTGGCAGAACGGCCTCGCCATCGCCGGGGACTACATGAGCGCCGCTTCCTTCCTGGGCATTGCCGGACTGATCGCCTTCAACGGCTACGACGGATTCATGTACTCGGTGGGCTGGCTGGTCGCGTACCTGACGGTCCTCTTCTTGATCGCCGAGCCGATGCGCAACACCGGCAAGTACACGATGGCGGACGTCCTCTCTTACCGGATGTCTCCGGTGCCAGTACGGTCCGCGGCGGCGTTCTCAACAGTCGCCGTCAGCGCGTCGTACATGATGGCCCAGATGATCGGGGCGGGAAGCCTGATCAAGATCCTCATTCCCTCTCTCGACTCGTCACTCAAGGGCTGGTTCAACTTCACCATATTCGGCACCAAGCTGGATCCCTCGATCACCATGGTTGGGCTCCTGATGATGATCTACGTCATCGCGGGCGGCATGGTGGCGACGACCTGGGTCCAGATCATCAAGGCCGTCATCTTGATGGCGGGCGCCGTCCTCCTGAGCTTCCTGGTGCTTCTGCACTTTGGATTCAACCTCGGCAGCTTCTTCGACGCCGCGGCGGGAGTCAAAGACAAAGCCACGGGGCTCAACTTCACACAGCCGGGAATTCTGTATCCATATGGCAAGACGCAGGTCTGGGGATTCGACAAGGCCTTGCTCGAAAACGTGTCGCTCGGCATGGCGCTCATCCTGGGCACGGCAGGCCTTCCCCACATCTTGATGCGCTTCTTCACGGTGCCGACGGCCAAAGCTGCCCGCCAATCGGTCGCATGGGCCATGGGCTTGATTGGCTCGTTCTACATCATGACCACGTTCCTCGGCTTCGGCGCCGCGATCCTGATCGGCAAGGCCAACATCTGTGCCCAGGTACAGACAGGATTCAAATGCGCAACGGGCCTCAAGCCGAACAACAACCTAAGCATCCCGCGACTCGCCGACTACCTTGGCACCGAGTTCTTTGGCACCACCGGTGGCGAGTTCTTGCTCGCCTTCATCGCGGCGGTCGCCTTCGCGACCATCCTCGCCGTGGTGGCCGGACTGACACTGGCCGCTGCCGGCGCCTTCAGCCACGACTTCTACGTCAACGTCATCCGCACGCAGATCTTCCACGGCCAGGTCAGCGAGCGGGAGCAGGTCTTGGTCGCGCGGATCACCGCGGGCCTGGTCGGAGTGCTGTCGATCTGGCTGGCCGCCCGAGTAGGCGCGACCGCCAACGTGGCGGCACTCGTCGCAGGCGTGGCATTCGTCATCGCCTCCGCGGCTAACCTGCCAGCGATCCTGTTCACCCTGTTCTGGAAGCGCTTCAACACGTACGGCGCGGTCGCGTCGCTGGTCGGAGGTTCGGTCCTGACCATCTGGCTCGTCGCAGTCGGGCCTGGCTGGACCATCCCGGCCAACGCACACCCAGCCTTCCCACTGCAGAACGTCGGCATCGTCGCGATCCCAGTCGGCTTTGCGCTGGCGATCATCGGCACGTATGTCGGCGAGCTGTTCAAGGCCGACAAACTGGCGGAAATCAAGTTCCACGAGATCGACGTTCGAGCCCAGACAGGGCTCGGCGCCGAGCCGGCGCCGGTCACCGGTTGATCCCCGAGATCACACAGAGGGGGCGCCGCGCGGCGCCCCCTCTATCGTTTTAGCCCACGATGACCAATCAGGATCTGCTGAGCCTCGCGGCGCTTGATGGCGCCTGCCTGCTTGCGGCCTTGATGATGTACCGGTCGTGGCGCCGAAGGCGGACTCGTCCGCCGGTGGTTACCGGAATTCTCATGGTGTTTCTGGCAGTCCTGGCGACGTCGCTGGTTGCGCTGGGCGTCCCGCGGAATATCGTCGTCGGCCCAACGTTCATCCTCGCGCTGTTCGTGGTCCTGTACGCGGGGCGGTACGAGCGCCGAGGCGACCCAGCGGCGAAGCCGAAGAACTAGTCGGCCCCTCCGGCCCTATGGGCCACCTCCCCATGAATGGGGAGGAGATTTTTAGAGCCAGCCTTCCTGCGTCGCTTTCCTGGCCAGCTCGGTGCGGTTGGCCGTCTTCGCTTTCTCCAGAAGCCGGCGGACGTGGAACTTGACCGTGTTCTGGCTCAAGTGGACCTGAGCGGAGATCTCGCGGTTGGTCAGTCCTTCGACCAACATGCCAAGAATCTGCTTTTCGCCCCGGGTCATCTCAGGCGGCCGCGTAGGTGATCCCCCACGCTGACCGCGCTCCACCGGCTTGACCCGCTCTTTGAGCCCGGCGTTGTCGATGGCGATGGCAGCGATGCTGCCGACAGCGTCGAGGAAGGCTAGCGACTCGTCATCGGGGTTAAGCGGAGACCGGTGAAAGATCTCGAGAACTCCGACAAGGTTGCCGCCGGCGAATAGGGGCACAGCGCCATAGGCCTTGAACCC
>DATFUQ010000265.1:0-6537 GCA_035260745.1 Lacunisphaera sp.
ATGGACGCGCTGCGCTGCCCGCCGGGCGACCAGCTGGTCGACCAGCTCTCCGGGGGCGAACGTCGGCGCGTCGCGCTCGCGCGGCTGCTGTTGCAAAAGCCGTCCATCCTGCTCCTCGACGAGCCGACGAACCACCTCGACGCCGACAGCGTCAACTGGCTGGAGCAGCACCTCAGCCGCTACGAGGGCACGGTCATCGCCGTGACGCACGACCGTTACTTTCTCGACAACGTCGCCGGCTGGATCCTCGAGCTCGACCACGGGCACGGGCTGCCGTTCAAGGGCAACTACTCGTCGTGGCTGGAGCAGAAACAGGCGCTGTCCGCCATCGCCGAGCGCACCGAGAGCAAGCGGCAGAAGGCGATGGCCCGCGAGCTCGAGTGGATCCGCTCCTCGGCCAAGGCCCGGCAGTCCAAGGGCCAGGCGCGTCTCAACGCCTACGAAGCCATGCTCAAGCAGGACGTCGCCGAGCAGGAGAAGAAATTCGAGATCATCATCCCGCCCGGCCCGCGGCTGGGCACCCTGGTGGTGCAAGCGCAAAAGGTGGCGAAGGGCTACGGCGACCGGCTGCTTTTCGAGAACCTGGAATTCACCCTGCCGCCCGGCGGCATCGTGGGCATCATCGGGCCCAACGGCGCGGGCAAGACGACCCTGTTCAAGCTCATCACCAATCTGGAAAAGCCCGACGCCGGCGCGTTCAAGGTCGGCGACACGGTGAAGCCGGCCTATGTCGAGCAGTCGCGCGACTCGCTCGCGGGGCACAAGACCATCTGGGAGGTCATCAGCGACGGCCAGGAGGTGATGACGCTCGGCCCGCGCGCCGTGAACAGCCGGGCTTATTGCGCGCAGTTCGGCTTCACCGGCGCCGACCAGCAGAAAAAGGTCGGCGTGCTCTCCGGCGGCGAGCGCAACCGCGTGCTGCTGGCCCGCGTGCTCAAAAGCGGCGCCAACCTGCTGCTGCTCGACGAGCCGACCAACGACCTTGACGTGAACTCCATCCGCGCGCTGGAGGAGGCGCTGGAGACCTTCGCCGGTTGCGCGGTCGTCATCTCACACGACCGCTGGTTCCTCGACCGCGTCGCGACGCACATCATGGCCTTCGAGGGCGACAGCTATGTGCATTGGTTCGCGGGCAACTACTCGGCCTACCTCGAGGACTTCAAGAAACGGAAGGGGAAGGACGCGGAACAACCCCATAGGATTAAATACCGTAAATTGACCCGGTGAAAATTTGCTCTCGATCGGGTGAGGACACCGTTGCGGCCTGCTGGCCGCCCGGTGTTTGTCCCCGGTTCTCGCGCGCCATTTGCCGCGAAACCAAGGCAAAGGACGCCGACCAGCCGCACCGGATCAAATACCGCAAGCTGACGCGGTAGACGGCCACGCTACGAGGAACCGTGTAGCCGCGTTGGAGCGGAGCGACAACGTGGTCAGGATTCCAATGCGTTCCAATAGGCCCACCATCTGTCACGGAACTCCCCGCGGCGGGGATCAAGCTCCGGCAAAGCCGGAACGGCCGAGCCGACATACGGCCAGTCTCTGGCCGAGGCCGAGAGTCCGGCACGAACCGGATTCTCCGCGATATAAAACGCCAGGGTGGTGAAGGCATTCGCTCCGGATTCATCGGGACGCAACACATGGTCGTAGGCTTGCTTTTGCAGCCGGCGTGGCGCGAGCACCAGGTTGAGCGCGCGTCTGGCCGCCTTTGACCAGAGCAGTTGATCGGTGTCGGATCCAATTCCCGCAGCCAGGATGTGCAGGTGGTCGGGCATGAGACAGTAGACCGGGATAACCACGCGATATTCGCCGGAGAGCCGGTGCATGATGTCTCGAAAAGCGGCATGAAATCCATCAGTCAGTCAGCCCTGCTGCCGGTCGGCGATGACCATTGTCCAATGGACGAATTGCCGGCTGCGATAGGCTTCGGGAAGAAGCCGTGGCAGATGGCGGCGGGAGAGAGCTCACAGGATTAATAAAGCCACGCTTTCGCCTGCGGCTCAAACGCGGCTACGTCTTTCACTCGAAATCGAACAACCGGCCCATGGCGCGGCGGTCCTTCTTGGTCGGCCGGCCCTGGCCCCGTTCGCGGGCGAGCATGTGCTCGAGACCGGCCTGTTTCGCCCGTTCGTATTCGGCGGCGGGGGTGAGGTCGGTCATGAACTCCGGCAGCAGCTTCGCGGCGATACGCGAGCGCGGAAAACCCACGACCTTGAGGGTGCGGGTGACCGCGCCGGCGCGGACGATGATGGTCTCGCCGGCATGGACATCGCGGCCGGGCTTGGCCTCAAGTTCGCCGATGAGCACCTTGCCGGCGCGGCAGGCGGCCGTGGCGAGGGGGCGGGTCTTGAACACGCGCACGCGCCAGAGCCATTTGTCGAGGCGGGTATCATCCATGGGTCAACAGCCTTATACGGGGCGGGACAAAGGGTCGAACGGGAATTGTCGAGCGGGGGATCATTCATGAAAAAAGGGAACGAAACAGGTGAAACTTGGAAAGGTGAAAAATGCCATCCCGGCGGCAGCCCGGCGTCTCGTCGCGCCGTAGGCTTGGCGAAGGCTGAAGCCGGGGATCGGTCATGCAATGAGGCAAATTCATCGCCACGAAAAGACACAAAAACGAAGCATGGCCACAAAAGGCTCAGAAAGCGCAAAACAGTGCTGTAGGATTCTGCGCCTTTTGTGGCCAACGCGGTTTGACACCCTGGCCGCTCCTTGCGCCGGAATAAAAGCTGGCTAGCCTGCTCCCACGTCCATGAAAGTCCGCTGCCTTGTTCTCCTTCTCCTCACTGCCATGACCCTGCCGGCCCAAACCAAACCCGCGTCGCAACACGAATTCGCCACCTTCGGGGGCGGCTGCTTCTGGTGCATGGAGGCCGTGTTCCAGCATGTGCCCGGAGTCATCCACAGCGTCAGCGGCTATTCCGGCGGCCGCACGGACAACCCGACCTACGAGGAAATCTGCGAGCACGGCACGGGCCACGCCGAGGTGATCCAGCTGGAGTTCGATCCGGCGGTCATCAGCTACGAAAAGGTGCTCGAAACCTTTTTCGAGGCGCATGACCCGACGACGCTCAACCGCCAGGGCGCGGACGAGGGCGACCAGTATCGCTCCGTGATTTTCTACCAGAACGGGGAGCAACAGAAGGCCGCGACCCGCGCCAGGCTCGCCGCGCAGGCGCATTACGCCGACCCGATCGTCACGGAGATCGTGCCGTTGAAGAAATTCTGGCCCGCCGAGTCCTACCACCAGAATTACTTCGCGAACAACCCGACCCAGACCTACTGCTCCCTCGTCATCAAGCCGAAGGTCAGGAAGCTGCAGAGCAAGGGCGTGATCACCAAGTAGCGTCCGGGAAGGACTGACTGTAGCGGCGGTCTATGACCGCCGGGCCCAAACGAAACGGCGCTCATGGAGCGCCGCTACAGTTCCGGTCAGCTGGCGACCATCAACCCGACGCCGGCAACACGAACAGCAGCACGGCCAGCAGGTGGCACACGCTGCCGCCGACGAAGCATAGCTGGCGGGGCAGATGGTCGAAACGCGGCAGCCGCCACAGGTAGAAGGCAATGCCCGCGGTGTAGCAGAGCACACCGGCCAGCCCGAGCCAGAGCGCCCCGGGGGGCAGCGTGGCGATGACGGGCTTGATGGCGACCACGGCCAGCACGCCGACCAGCAGATAGGCCACCACGGTGACGGTGCGGTAACGGCCGGAGAACATCAGTTGCAACACGACGCCGGCGGTGCACAGGCCCCACACCACGCCGAAGAGCGACCAGCCCCATGGCCCGCGCATCGAGACGAGCAGGAACGGCGTGGCGGTGCCGGCGATGACGAGGAATACCGCCGCGTGGGTGTATTTGCGCACCATCAGCTTCCATTCCACCTCCTCCCGGCGGTGATAGATGGCGAAGGCGGTGTAGAGCAGCACAAGGGTGACGCCGAAGACCGCAAAGCTGGCCAGATGCCAGGCGCCGCCCTGGAGGGCGGCGAAGGCCACGAGCACGGCGAGGCTGGCTGCGCTGGTGGCGAGGCCGAGACCGTGGGACAGGCCGTGGGCGAAGCGCTCAAGGCGGGTATAGTCGCGGGGCGGGGCGGGCGGCACCACGGGATTCTGCGGTGCGCCCTGGGCCGCGAGCCGGCGGTTGCGGACCAGGTTGTCGGAGGCGGTGTCGCACCACCGGATGAAGCGGCAGGGCCGCGGGCTGGTGAATTCCGCGGGCTCCCACTCGCCGCCGTTCGTGTAGAGCGATCTCGGGAAGATCCAGGTGCTGAAGGCAAAATCGGCGACGGGCAGGGTGAAGAAGCCGGAGATGGCCTCGTTGCAGTCGATCACGGCGTGGTGTCGCAGGTGGAAGCTGTAGACCTTGCGCCAGAACCAGCCTAGGCGCGGGTGCTCGATGAGCACGGCCCATCTCTCGAACGACCAGTGCTCGATGGCGTGGAAGACCTCGTAGAAAACGAGCGAGGTGGCGAGCGCGGCGTAGCCGGAGATGAACCAGGGAAAGGACGGCGCCAGCCATTGCAGCAGCGCGAGCACGGGGGTCAGGATGAGGCCGAAGATGGCCAGGGTGAACCAGGGGAAGAACGACGCCTCGGTCTGGTGCGGCTCGGTGATCGGGTAGATGTTCTCAACGTAGGGGACCTCTTTGCCGCCCGGCGTGCGCCGGCGGCCGATGCGGGTGAGGTTGTGGTGCAGCGTGTGCTGCTTGTAGAAATGGGCGAGGAACGGCACCACCGGCTTGTGCAGCACATAGCGGTGGAAGAAGTATTCCACGAAGCAGTTGAACAGCTTCATGACGAGGAAGGCGGCGGCGAACTTCCAGACGGCGGCGCCCACCTGGACCAGCCAGACACTGGTGGGGGCGCAAAGCCAGAGCAGGCCGTAAAGTCCGGCCAGCGAGAGGACGACCGTGGTGAAGAACAGCGGGAGCGACAGCTCCTCCTCGACGTGCGGAGGGCGGGCAGGGGTGGCGGACATGTTGCGACAGTGTTTGACCTTTCCGGACCCATGGCAAACGCCGAAATGGGCTAATTTTTCCGCCATATTTGAACGGATTGAGGGAGGGGCCGGACCGCCGGGGCGTGTTTTCAAAATCAATCCGTGCTCGAAACCTGTCATTCTGAGCGAAGCGACATCAGCATCCATGGCTGCGGGGGTGGCGGCTGATTCGGACACGTGGATCCTTCGCTATGCTCAGGATGACAATCCCTTTGAAGACACCCCCGGTTGGACTTCCCGCATTTCTGCATACACTGCCGCCATGCCTGAAGACCAAGCTGCCTGCCATGCAAACGGCGCCGAGGTGACCGTGGACTTTGTCCGCCACCGCAACGCGCTGCTCGTGCGCGCCGACCTCGGCCCGCTGTTCACCGACTTCTACCTGCACCTCGCCGACCACAAGCTGCGCCACCCGGGGGGGCCGGCCGCGCTGTTCAAGACCGCGCTGGCGGCCTTCACCCTGCACTGCGCCTCGCGCCCGCAGAACGAGCACCTCGCCTGGACGCTGAATTTCCAGGAGCCGCGGCTGAACCTCTTCCTCGCGGGCGACAACGAGGATTTCACGGTCACGGGCCGGCTCTTCACCGAGAACGTGCGCGAGGCCGCCGACAATGTGTTTTTCAGCGACATCGTGCCGCGCCGCGGGGCCGCAGCGCGCCGCAGCGTGGTGAATTTCCACGGCAGCGACGTGCTGGCGGCCGTGGCGGGCTATTATGCCCGGAGCGAACAGCAGCCCGTCCGCTTCTTCGACCTGGGGGGCGACGACCACGCGATGCTGGTGGCGCATCCGGATTGCGACCTGCCGTGGTTCAGCTCGGTGGACACGGCCGGGGTGCGCCACATCGGCGCGGCCGAGAAGCTCGGGCGGATCCAGAGCCGCAACTACGGCTGGCAGTGCGGCTGCACCCAGCAGAAAATCCTCGGGGCCATTGCGCCGGCGTTTCGCGCCGACCCGGCGGGCGTGTTCGGCGACGGCGAGACCATCCGCGTGGAATGCCCGCGTTGCGCCGCCACCCACACCCTGACCCGCGAGGCGATGGAAGCCTATCTCGCGCAAACGCTCAAGAGTTGACCGCACAGATGGTTTGCGTCGGGCCGGGCCGGGCGGATTGACTCGGGCGAATGCACACCGTCTGGCAGAACATCTGGTCAGGCCTCACCACGGCATCGCCGTTGGACCAGGCCAACCTCTTGCTGGGCATCGCCGGTGTCTGGCTTATGATCCGGCGCAGCCTGTGGGCGTTCCCGGTCGGGCTCGCCGCTGTGACCGTGCAGGGCATTTTGTTTTACCAGACGCATTTCCCTGCGGATGCGACGCTGCAGGTCTACTATTTCGTCCTGCTCGCGTGGGGCTGGTGGCACTGGATCAAGGGCAAGGGCGCCGCGCCAGAGCTGCCCGTCACACGGCTGTCGCCGCGCGGCTGGGCGGTCACACTTGCTGGCTCGGCCCTCGCCACGGTCGTGTGGGCAATTATCGTCGGTCCAATGATGCACGCCGCGATGCCTTGGCGGGACGCGTTCATCGCGATGTTCAGCG
>DATFUQ010000266.1:0-16687 GCA_035260745.1 Lacunisphaera sp.
AATCCGTTTGCGCCGGCCGGGCGTATTCGTAGCCTGAAACCATGAGTGATTTTGCTCCCGCCGCCGAAGTCGCCGCCACGCGCGAGTCCCTGGAACGCCTCAAGGCCAACATGCGCCTCACCATCAAGGGCAAGGACGAGGTCATCGAGCAAACCCTGGTCTGCCTGCTGGCCGGCGGCCACCTGCTGATCGAGGATCTGCCCGGCGTCGGCAAGACCACGCTGGCCTACTCGCTGGCCCGCTCGATGGACTGCGCGTTCTCGCGCATCCAGTTCACCAGCGACCTGCTGCCGACCGACGTCACCGGCGTCTCCATCTACGACGAGACGGTGAAGGAGTTCATTTTCAAACCCGGCCCGGTTTTCGCCAACATCGTGCTGGCGGACGAGATCAACCGCGCCACGCCCAAGACCCAGTCGGCCCTGCTCGAGGTCATGGACCGCAGCAAGGTGACGGTGGACGGCGAGGCGCACGCGGTGGGCGCGCCGTTCATGGTCGTGGCCACGCAGAACCCGGTGGATTACGAGGGCACGTTCCCGCTGCCCGAGAGCCAGATGGACCGGTTCCTCATGCGGCTGCAGATGGGCTACCCGCAGCCCGGCGACGAGCTGCAGATCCTGCGCACGCCGCGGCTGGGCTACGACGCCATCGTGTTGAACCCCGTCGTCACCCGTTCTGACATTCTCAAGATGCAGGCGCTGGCCGGCAAGGTGTTCGTCGAGGACAGCGTGCTCGACTACATCCTGAAAATCATCACCGCCACGCGCACCGAGGTCGAGTTCAAGGCCGGCGTCAGCGTGCGCGGCGGGCTGTCGCTCCGCGTGGCCGCGCAGGCCCGCGCCCTGGTGCTGGGCCGCGACTTTGTCATCCCCGAGGACGTGCAGGAGATGGCCGGCCCTGTCCTGGCCCACCGGCTGTCGCTGGCCCGCCAGACCTCCGACGCACTGGAGGAAAGCCGCACGGTGTTCGCGGCCCTCAGCCGGATCATCACGGTCGTGCCGGTGCCGGAGTAGAAATGATTTCCCGATGGCTGTCATCCTGAGCGCGGCGAAGGATCCATGGACATTTTCGCTGAGAATGGATTCTTCGCTGTGCTCAGGATGACACGACTCGAAAACTGATGAATTCCAACACGGCAACTCCTGCGCTCGACTGGCAGGGGCCGGGCGCGCGCGAGCGCCGGGCGCGCAGCTTCAAGTGGCACACGCTGCTCTGGCTGCTGGTGTTTCCCCCGAAGCGGCACCGCATCGCGCTCACGGTGCCCGGCTTTTTCCTGATGGTGCTGGCCATCGGCATCGGCAGCGCCGCCTACAACACGGCGAGCAACATCCTGTTCATCACCCTGTCCCTGCTGCTGGCCTGCCTGCTGCTCAGCGGCCTGCTGTCGTGGTTCAATTTCATGGGCGTGTGCTGGCGCGTGCGCCCGCAGGGCCCGTGGCGGGCGGGCCATGAAACTCTCGTCACCGTCGAGGTGCGGAATCGCAAGAGCTGGCTGCCGACCTACAGCCTGTGGTTTGAGCTGGCGACCCAGCCCCGGCGCCCGCCTGAGGCGGACCGGCCGGAGAAAGAGATGAAAATCCGCGAAATCCTGGCCGCGGCGGAAAAATACGTGACCCGCGGACGGGTTTTCCTGCGCGAACGGCTCGAGGCGGGCGGGGCCGCCACGGTTGCCTGGCTGGTCAGGCCCACGGCGCGGGGCGAGGCCGTGGTCGAGTTGGGGGCGGTGGGCTCGCTGTTCCCCTTTGGTTTTTTACGGAAAAACATCGGCACCGCCCTGAAGCACACCGTGCTCGTCTGGCCGGCGCAGGTGGCTTACCAATGGACCGGCGCCGTGGCGGCGCATTCGGGGGCGCAAGGGCAGCGCACGGCCCGGGCCGGCACCGGTGACGACCTGCTGGCTTTGCGCAGTTACAATCAGGGCGATTCGCACCGGCTGATCCACTGGAAGGCCAGCGCGCGCCTCGGCCAGCTGATGGTGCGGCAGTTCGCGGCGGAGAGCCACGACGGCTATGTGCTCCGGATCGACACGCCCGCCGGCGTCTGGACGCGGCCCGGGCAATTCGAGCTGTTGTGCAGCTTCGCCGGCACGATGGCGGAGGACCTGTTCGCCGCCGGGCGGTTGCGCGGGGTGGTCGTGAATGGCGCGCCGCTGCTGGAAACGCGCCGCATCCGTGACCTGGAGGCGCTGCTTGACGAACTCGCCCGGTTGCAGCCGGTGGACCAACCGGGGGCCCGGAGCGGCCCGCAGGGCACCGGCAAAAACCTCATCACTTTCGCGCCCGAAGGAGCGCGGGGAGTCACTGCCCATGTCGACGGCCGTCAAACCGCGTCAGCTTAATCTGGACGAGCTCCGGCGCCTGAACTGGCTGCTCGGCGGCGTCATGGCGCTCGTGTCGCTGTGGACCGTGTTCTTCCTCGACGTGGAGGCGCTGGGGTTGGTGGCCGTGGCCGGCGGCATGATCCTGGCGGTGCTGGTCTGGCCGCAACTGCCGGGCCGGGTGCCGCCGTGGCTGATGAAACTTTCCGTGCCGGCCATCATCGTGACCATCGCCGCGGATTTTCATTTCAGCCCGGACACGCTGCCCGTGCTGATCCGGCTGGCCGTCCTGCTGGTGCTTTACCGCGCCGTGACCTACCGGCACAAGCGCGAGGACCTGCAGCTCATCGTGCTTGGCATGTTCCTGATCGTGGTGGCGGGCGTGCTGACCGTCTCGCTGGGCTTTGCCTTCCTGCTGCTGCTCTTCACGGCGTGCGCCCTGGGTTTTCTTTTTTGCATCAACCTGATCGCGGCCTCCGAAACCGGCGAGGCCCGCACCCCCGGGGCCGAGACGGCCTGGACCCGGCTCGACTGGCGAAAATTCTTCGCCCGGTTGCGGTCAGTCGCGGACTGGCGGCTGCTGGCGTTCGCTTCGGCGCTGTTCACGACGGTGGTCGTGATGTCCGCGGTGCTGTTCATGGTCATCCCGCGATTTGAGCTGGCGACGGGGTTCTTCCTCGACCGCTACATCACCCGCAAGAGCCGCACCGGTTTCACCGAAACCGTCAAGTTCGGCGACGTGAGCGAGCTCATCCGCGATGACAGCGTCGCCATGCGCGTGGACCTGACCGACACGACCAATTTGCGCGAGTCGCCCTACTGGCGGCTGGTGGTGCTGGACGAATACACCAAGGAGGGGTTCAGGGTGTCGGTGGGTTTGAAAAACGAACTGATGCTGACCCAGCGCGTCGCGCAATCACTGCGCGGCCGGGCGGGTTCACTGCCCCTGGGCAGAACCCAGGGAGGACTCTGGACCTTTTACGTCGAGCCGGGGGTGAGCCGGTTCCTGCCGCTGCCCGGCAGCTTCGCCAACCTGCGGCTCCGCGAGTTGGTGCCGGTGCAAAGCAGCCAGCCCCAAAGCCAAAACCAGACCACCGTCATGGCGCCCTTCGAAGGGGTGAGGGTCGTCGCGTTGCGGACCGAGGCGATGACGATGACCGCGTTTCAACTGGAGGGAGTGGAGATGGACCGGACGATCAACGACCCGGGCTTCGCCGTGCTGCTGAGAAACAGCCGGCCGGTGGCGTCGAAACAGGATCCGGAAACCCGCCGCTATGACCCGCGGCTGACCCTGCACGGGCCCGAGGGCGCGGCGAACGAGGCCGCGCTCCAGCGCGTAATTGCCGAGATCACCGGCGGGGCGAAGCTGCCAGCGGAGGATTTTGCCCGGCGCGCCACCGCGTGGCTGCAAGCGCGCCACGCCTATGCCTTGGCGGTGAAACTGCCGGCCGGCCCGGGGAAGGACGACATCGTGCGCTGGGTGGACTCCAACGAGCCCGGGTTTTGCGAATATTTTGCCGCCGGCTTCGCCGTGCTGACGCGGGCGGCGGGCCATCCGGCGAGGGTGGTGGCCGGATACCACGGCGGCGTGCTGAACGGTTTTGAGAATTATTACATGGTGCGGAATTCCGACGCCCACGCCTGGGCGGAAATCTACGACGACCGCCAGCTCGCGTGGCTGCGGGTGGACCCGACCCCGGGGTCGGTCGCGGTGAGCGAGGCGAATGCGGCGCAGGGTTCGGTGCAGAAGCAAGACAGCAGCTGGTCCGCGCGCGTGGACAGCCTGCGCGTGCTCTGGTATCGGCGCATCGTCAATTTCGACGCCCGCACCCAGGTGCAGATGCTCGAGCAGGTGAAAACATTCACGACGGACTCGGGGCAGGCGCTGCGGCTGCGCTTTGAGCAGTTCTCCCGGTGGTTCAAGGCGTGGCTGGTCCAGCCGTGGAATGCCGCCCGCATCGTCCGCTTCTCCGGTCTGGTCGCCGGCGTGGCGGCGCTGGGCTGGGTGCTGTGGTCGCTGGGCCGGTGGGGCTGGGAGCGCTGGCAGGCGTGGCGCCGGCCCGCGAAGTTCGACCCGGTGCGCCGGACGGCGGGGAGGCAGCTCGCGCGGCTGCGCGAGCTGCACGGAGGGCGGAGGACCGGGGACGGAGAACGGATTATCACCGCCGTGGTGGGGGACCTGCGGCGGTTGCGCTACGGCCGGCGCGAGACCTGGCCGGAGCCGCGCGGCGTGTTCCGGCGCGCGAAGCAAGCGCGGAAGGCCATCAGGCGTTAGGCCGGCGCGCAGACTGCGGGCCGTTCAATCGACCTTGAAGTTCACCCGTTTCACCGGCGGCCGGTCGTTTTTCCCCTTCCACGCCTCGAGGATGCTGTGGACCACCGGCGCGGCGTAGGTGCCGCCGCCGAAATTATTGTCGTCGACCGCGCCCTCGAGCACGACGGCGACGGCGATCTGCGGATTCTCCAGCGGGGCAAAGGCGACCAGCCAGGCGAGATCGATGCGGCCCTTCTGGGCCGTGCCGGACTTGGCGGCGCCGCTCAGGCCGTCCACGCGGGCGAAGCGCCCCGTGCCGATGCCGTAACATTGCGCCATGCCCTTCAGGATGGTGGCGTAATCCCCGGGCGAGAGGCCGATCGGGGCGGAATGCTGCGGAGCGCGGTTGTCCACGTGCAGGATGGTGGGCTTCGTCTCGGTCTCGCCGCGGGCGAGGGAGGCGACCATGCAGGCCGCCTGCAGGGGCGTGATGAGCGTGTCGCCCTGGCCGATGGCGATGTTGGCCGTGTCGCCGGGGAACCAGCGCTCCTTCATGTTGGCCTCCTTCCACGCCGGGTCCGCCACGCGCGGACGACTGAACTCGGAAGGCAGTTCGATGCCGGTGGGGTGGCCGTAGCCGAACCGCCGGGCCTCGGCGGCGATCAGTTCGGGCCCGGTTTCCAGGCCGTATTTGTAGAAAAACACGTTGCAGGAATCGCGGATGGCGCCGACGAGGTCGCGTTCCCCGTGGCCGGTGTGGAGGTGGCACGGGAAGCTGCGGTTGCCGACCATGAAGTAGCCGGGACAGATGACCTTCGAGACGCCCGGCTCGATGGAGCCGGCGCGCAGGCCGGCGATGGCGGTGATGAGCTTGAAGGTGGAGCCGGGCGGATACTGGCCCTGGATCGCGCGGTTGATCCAGCCCCCGGCATCCTCAATGCCCTTGAAGGTTTCCTGGGTAATGCCCGGGACAAAGGAGTTGAGGTCGTAATTGGGCATCGAGGCGAGCACCAGCACCTCGCCGGTCCGGACGTCGAGCGCGACCGCCGCGCCCGTGCGGCCTTCCATGGCCTTCTCGGCCGCCTGTTGCAGGTCGATGTCGAGGCTGATGCGGATGTTGTGGCCCTGGACGGGGAGGCGGTGGGGCAGGTCGGGCGAGTTGATCTTGTAGCCGGCGGGATCGACCAGGTAGATCGCGGCGCCGGTTTCGCCCTGCAATTGCTCGTCGAATTTTTTCTCGAGGCCGTCGCGGCCGAACGAGCCCTTCATCTTGAAGGTCAGCAGGTCCTCGCCCTCGAAGTCCTCCACCTCCGGGTCGTTGTTCACGCCGGCGTAGCCGAGGACGTGGGCGGCGGCGGCGTTGTAGGGATAGTAGCGGGCGCTGGAGGTGTAGACCTGCAGGGGCGAGATGACCGGCAGCCGCTCGATGAGCCGGGCGTATTCCTCGGGCGCGAGGTCGTCGAGCAGCACGAAGGGCAGCAGCAGGGACTGGTTGATATGCCGGTTCAGGTCGTCGGTGCGGACCTTCGCGTTGCGGCCGAGGATGAAGTTGATCTGGTCGAGATAGCGCTGGGCGACGGTGGCGCGGGCGATGCGCTCCATCTGGCTGCCGTTCGGCCGCTCGCCGGCCGCCATCGAGGCGTAGTTCCTCTTGATCTTCTTATACTCGTCCTGGAATTCGGGGCGGAGCTGGGCGAGGTCCAGCACGACCGACAGGCGCGCTCGGTTGCCGACCAGCACGTTGCCGTCGCGGTCGAGGATGTTGCCGCGCGGGCCGGGCACGATGACGCGGCGCTGGTTCTGCACGCGGGCCCGCTCGCTGTAGAGGTTGGTCTGCCGGAACTGCAGGAAGGTGAGCCGGCCCGCCAGCAGCAGCAGCGTGCCGGCGACGAAGGCGTGAAAGAGCAGCAGGCGCGGATTGCGGGCGCTATGGGTTTCAATGAGTCTGCTCACGACGACAAGGGATGCAGGCGGCGGCAAAAATCAAAGCGTCACGCGCCGGCCGGTCTCGGGATGGATGTGCACCAGCTCCATGGCCGAATCCTGCAGGGCCAGGAACCACGGCGTGATGAGGGCGAGCACCAGCTGCGAGGCGAGCAGGTCCACCATGATGCGCAGCCAGGCCCCGCCGGGCCGGGGATTGTCCCCCACCAGCAGGAAGGAGAGCACGATGAAGAGGAAGAGATTGGTCAGCAGCGCCACCACGAGGCCGAAAACCGAGCCCTCGCGGGGAAAGCGCTGGCGGCCGTAAAGCAGCGTGGCGTGGACCAGCCCGAGCAGCACCAGGCTCGTGCCGAACGGCACCGGCTCGCCCGCGTCCATGAGCAGCCCGGTCAGCACGATGGCGATGAGGCCGTGCCGGCGGTCGAGCCGGAGCGCGGCGTAGACGACAAACAGCCCGCCGACGTAGAGGTGCACCGCGGCGTTCGCGAGATAGTGATTGGCCAGGCCCGCCAGCCACCAGAGCACCAGGTTGGCCAGGAAGACGATGAGCCAGCGGGGATCGTAGCGGCGCATCAGAGGCCCTCGGCGTTGAGGGGCACCAGCACGGTGACCTCGGTCAGCGAGCCGAGGCGCTCGTCGAGCAGGACCTCACCAAACTTGAACAGGCCGTCGGGGCTGAGCTCGAGGTTGGTGATTTCCCCGAGGGAGAGCCCGGGCGGAAACACGCCGCCGAGCCCGGAGGTCACAAGGCGCTTGGTGGCGCCGCGGGTGGCGAAGAACTCGAGCGGCACGAACTCCACCTGGCCGCGCGGGGACTTGAAGGAATCATTCAGCCCGCCCTGGTAGCTGATGGGCCGGCTGTCGCCGGCCACGCTGGCCGCGAGCCGGAAAGTGGGGCTGGTGATCAGGTCCACCACCGCGGTGTAGCGGTGCACCTCCGCCACCCGGCCCACCACGCCGCCGGCAAAAACCACCGGCGCGCCGACCGGGATGCCGTAGTTCTCGCCCTTGCGGATGATCATGCGGGACCACCAGGCCGAGAAATCGCGCCGGGCCACGCGCGCCGGCTCGAAGCGGAAGGCGGGCATCGAGGGCAGCTTCAGCAGGTTTTCCAGTCGGAGAATCTCGGCTTGCAGCTGCTCGTTTTCATTCACGCCATACTCATACTTGGCGATGAGCCCGGCGGTCTCGCGGCCGGCCACCATCAGTTCCCTCTTGGAGTGCAGCTCGGTGGCCCAGAAATTCTGCAGGTCGGCGGCGTAGGAGTCGGCCACGGTCAGCGGCGCCTGGATCTCGAAGAAGACGGAACGCGTGAAGGTCTTCAGCACCAGCGGCACGATGAGCCACACGAGCAGCACGATGCCCAGGGTGACGAAGGGGCGGGCCTGGTCGAAGCGTTTCGGGAGCACGGCGCGGACGGCGGTTCAGCCGGGCCTGGGCTCAGAAGTCCGCGGCGGTGCGGTAGAGCTCGTCGATATTGTTGAGGAACACCCCGGTGCCGTTGGCCACGGCGGAGAGCGGGTCGTCCGCGACGATGACGGGCAGGCCGGTCTTTTCGGAAAGGAGCTTGTCGATGCCGCGGATGAGCGAGCCGCCGCCGGCCATGACAAAGCCGCGGTCCACCAGGTCGGCGGAAAGCTCGGGCGGGCAGCGCTCGAGCGCGGCGCGGACGGCCTCGACGATGGCGCCGATGGTGTCACCGACGGCCTCGCGGATTTCCTGGGAGGTGATGTGGATGGTCTTGGGCAGGCCGGCGACCGAGTCGCGGCCCTTGACCTCCATCGCCAGCTCGGTCTCGAGCGGGTAGGCGGAGCCGATGGTGACCTTGATCTCCTCCGACGTGCGCTCGCCGATGAGGAGGTTGTAGGCCCGCTTCATGTAATTGATGATGGCGAGGTCGATCTCGTCGCCCGCGACGCGGATGGACTTGGAAAACACGATGCCGTGCAGCGAAATGATGGCGATCTCCGTGGTGCCGCCGCCGATGTCCACGATCATGTTGGCGGCGGGCTCGTCCACCGGCAGGCCGACGCCGAGTGCGGCGGCCATGGGCTCGAGGATGGTGATGACCTCGCGGGCGCCGGCGTGCGTGGCGGATTCCTTCACGGCGCGCTTCTCGACCTCGGTGATGCCGCTCGGAATGGCGACGACGACGCGGGGCGACACGACCTTGGAATTGTTGTGCACCTTCTTGATGAAGTAGCGGAGCATCGCCTCGGTGATGTCGAAGTCGGCGATGACGCCGTCCTTCATCGGGCGGATGGCGGTGATGTTGCCGGGGGTGCGCCCTAGCATCTTCTTGGCCTCGTCACCGACGGCGAGAACCTTGCGCGAGCTGGTGTGGACGGCGACCACGCTGGGTTCGCGAAGCACGATGCCCTTGTCCTTCACATAGACGAGGGTGTTGGCCGTGCCCAAGTCGATGCCGATGTCGTTGGAGAAAAGTCCCAGCAGTTGGTTGAACATTGGTGGCGGTGGCGGGGGGTTGGAGAATACAAGCCGGCCGGCGGCGAAATTGTCAAAAGCAAACTCGCTGGTGAAAACAGGTTAGGGCAGGGCGGTCCCGAGGTTGCGGGCTTGACGGATGGAGCAGTTGTGGCGTCTAAATGATTGTCAGGCGCCATGCACGGAATCGATTTCATCAAGGATCTGGCGGTGGTCATGCTCGTGGCCGGGCTGGTGGGCTGGGCCTGCCACCGGGCGGGGCTGTCGGTCGTCGTCGGCTACCTGCTGGCCGGCATGGTCATCGGCCCCTACACGCCGCCATTCCAACTGGTGTCGGACATCAGCCGGATCGAGATCCTCGCGCAGGTGGGGCTGATCTTCCTGATGTTCTCCATCGGCATGGGTCTGAGCCTGCGCAAGCTCCGCCGGCTGGGCCTCTCGCTCGTGCTGGCGACCTTCACCGGCGCCATTTTGGTGTATAACCTGACGCGCGCCCTGGGCGGCGTCATGGGCTGGAGCCCCGTGGAGACGTCCTTCCTGGCGGCGATGCTGATGGTTTCCAGTTCGGCCATCATCAGCAAGGTGCTGCAGGAGTCCGGGGCCACGCACGAGAAAGCCGGCCAGCTGGCCATGGGTGTCGCCGTGCTGGAGGACGTGGTGGCGATCGTGATGCTGACCATCCTGAATTCGCTGGTGCAGCTCGGCAGCGCCAAGGCCGCGATCGGCACCACCTTGGGCCTGCTGGGCGCCTTCATCGCGCTGGCGGGCATCGGCGGCATGCTGATCGTGCCGTGGCTGCTCAAGAAGATGAGCCTCAGCGCCGGCGAGGAGCTGCCGACGATCGTCGTGGCGGGACTGCTGTTCGTGCTGGCGTTCCTGGCGGACCGGGCGGGGTTCTCGCTGGCGCTCGGCGCCTTCATGCTCGGTGCCATCGTGGCGGAGACGCCGCACAAGACGCAGATCGGCCGGGCCTTCGAGGGCATGCGCGATGTGTTCAGCGCGGTGTTCTTCGTTTCCATCGGCATGTTGATCAACCCGGTGGCCGTGGCCGAGTCGTGGCTGCTTATCCTGGGCATCACCGCCTTTGTGCTCGTCGTCCGTCCGCTGGCCGTGTCGATCGGCATGCTGGTCATCGGCGGCTCGACCCGGGAGTCGCTGCGAGTCGGGCTGTCGGTCACGCCGCTGGGTGAATTCTCGTTCATCATCGCCCAGCTGGGAGTGACGGCCGGCGCCGTGCCGAAAAAATTCCAGGCACTGGCCGTCGGCGTGTCGCTGCTGACGACCCTGGCCGGGCCCATATTGACCCGCCGTTCGGAAGCCATCAGCGGTTGGATCGCCGCGAAGCAGCCCCGGTGGCTCAGTGACTGGGAGGAGTATTACCACGGCTGGCTCGACCGGCTGCAGCAGCGCGAGGGGAAGAACGTCCTCTGGCAGCTGAGCAAGAAGCGCTTCATGCAGATCGGGGTGGAGATGCTGCTGGTGACGGGGCTGCTGGTGTTTTCGGAGCAGGTGTTCGGGCTGGTGAGCGACTACCTGCCGGCGCAGCGCAATTTCCCGCGCGGGGCGGAGCTGATTTTCTGGAGCGGGCTGGCGCTGGTCGCCCTCGCCCCGCTCGTCGCCATCTGGCGCAACATCTCGGCGCTCTCCCTGCTTTACGCGCAGGTCAGCACCACCGGGCACCCCAAGGCGGCCAAGCTGGCGCCGATGGTGGAGGCCGGCCTCAAGGGTGGCGCGGGCCTGCTGCTCCTCCTCTGGCTGGGCGCCATCCTGCCCCTGAGCGGCATGGCCCGCTGGCTGCCGCTCGTGGCCGTGGCCGTGGTGCTGCTGGGCTTCCTTCTGCTGCAACGCCGGCTGATCTACTGGCACAGCAAGCTGGAGGGGGAATTGCAGGATATCCTGGAGCGCGGGGACCAGAAGTTCACCGGCACCACCGCGCCCTGGATGGCGGCGCACAGTGAATGGAACCTGGCCCTCACCGACTGCGTGCTGCCGGATCTCGCCGACTGCCGCGGCCGCACCCTCGGTGAGCTGGCGTTGCGCGCGAAATTCGGCTGCACCGTGGCGGGCGTCGAGCGCCAGGGTGTGATGGTCGGCAACCCGACCTCGGACATGATCCTTTATCCCCGCGACAAGGTGCTGCTCCTCGGCGACCCCAAGCAGGTGGCCGCGGGCAAGGAATTTCTGCAAAAGGCGTCGGGTGCGCCCAGCGTGTCCAACTTCGACGAGGTGCGGATGGAGACGGTGACCCTGCCGCCGGACAGCAAGCTGAACGGCCGCACCCTGGCCGAGCTGACGCTCAGCCGCACCTATGGCCTGCAGGTGGCGGGCATCAATCGTGGCGGGCTGCGCATCCTGAATCCCGGCGGCGAAGTGAAGCTGTTCACGGGGGACGATGTGCTGGTGCTTGGCAGCCCCGACCAGATCGCGGCCTTCAAGGCCGTGGTGCGGAAGTGTGAGTGAGAAATCTTTCCGTTACCAGATATTCCCAAAATCTGGATTGAACTGACTAAAATGCGGAGAGCGCGGAGGACGCAAAGCAGGAGATGGTTTCACTCAGTTCCGGCTTCGCGTTCTCTGCGGCCTCTGCGTTAAAACTGCCTTGGAGTGCTGGGAATTGTCATTTTTGCACTACTCCGGACGTCGCACTTCAGCTAAGACATCATGCTCAAATAAAAAGGCGCATCCGGATCGGATGCGCCGCACAAAAAGGGTTGAACGAGGAATCGCTCAGTTGTTGCCGGGTTTCTGGCCGGCGTCGGGCTTCTTTCCGTCCTTGTCGTCATCGTCGCCTTCCTTGGCCGCTTTCTTGAATTCCTTGATGGACTGGCCGAGGCCCTTGGCCAGGGCGGGGAGTTTGGCGCCGCCAAAGAGCAGCAGGATGATGGCCAGAATGACAATCAGCTCGGTGGTGCCGAGGTTGAACAGTCCGAGCGGGAGGAGCGGGAGGGACATGGCGGGAAGGTAGGTTTGCGGGTGGGAAACGTAAAGGCCGAAAGCGGCCTCAGTCTTGCGGGAAGAGCATCTTGCCGAGCGGGCCGCCCTGCTTGATGAATTGTGGCGGGATCGTCGGCGGTTTCTTGAGGAGGTTCTGCGGGTTGTCGATCTGCTCGGCGTCGAAGAAGCCGTGCAACTGGCGGATGCGCGTCGGGTGGCGCATCTTGCGGAGCGCCTTGGCCTCGATCTGGCGGATGCGTTCGCGGGTGACCTTGAACTGCTTGCCGACCTCCTCGAGCGTGCGGCTGTAGCCGTCGACGAGGCCGAAGCGCAGCGTGAGCACGCGGCGCTCGCGCTCGGTGAGCGAGTCGAGCACGTCCATGATCTTTTCGCGGAGGAGCGAGAACGCGGTCATGTCGTAGGGATTGTCCGCGGACTTGTCCTCGATGAAGTCGCCGAAGCTGGTGTCGTCGCCGTCGCCGACGGGGGACTGGAGCGAGATGGGCTGCTGCGCCAT
Source organism: Lacunisphaera sp. (assembly GCA_035260745.1). Classification (GTDB taxonomy): domain Bacteria; phylum Verrucomicrobiota; class Verrucomicrobiia; order Opitutales; family Opitutaceae; genus Lacunisphaera. The sequence continues at coordinate 12,412 of DATFUQ010000266.1, forward strand.
CTTCATGATCTGTTGCACGCGCTCGACGGGCAGGTTCATCTCCTCGGCGACCTCCTCGGGCGTCGGCTCGTGGCCGAATTCCTGGAGCAGCTGCTTCTGCACCTGCATGACCTTGTTGAGGGTCTCGATCATGTGCACCGGGATGCGGATGGTGCGGGCCTGGTCGGCGATGGAGCGGGTGATGGCCTGGCGGATCCACCACGTGGCGTAGGTGGAGAACTTGTAGCCGCGGCGGTATTCGAATTTCTCGACGGCCTTCATCAGGCCCATGTTGCCCTCCTGGATGAGATCGAGGAAGGAAAGGCCGCGGTTGGTGTATTTCTTCGCGATGGAGATGACGAGGCGCAGGTTGGCCTCGACCATCTCGGTCTTGGCCTGGTGGGCCTCGCGGATGAAGCCGCGCGCGGTCTTCAGCGTGTCCATCAGCGCTTGCGGCGTGATGCGCATCTCGATCTCGAGGTGCCGCAGCCGGGTGTTGACCGAGCGGACATCGATGGCGGCGTCCTTCTTGGACTTCGGGTGCTTGGCACGGTGCAGGTCGTGGAAGGCCTTCTCGACGTCGTGGATCTTCGGCCGCAACTCGAGGAGGAAGTCCTCGAAGACCTTCAGCTTGAAGTAATATTTGACGTAGCTGGAACGGAGGACGTTGTCGCGCTTCTTGAAGCGGATGAGCGCGTTCTTGCGGGCCTTCTCGTCGCGGGCCTTCAGGCTGTCGGCCCACGCCTCGGTGGCGATGGCGTCGTTGCTGCGGGTGGTCTCGACGAGTTTTTGGAGATTCTTGAAGTAGGCCTCGCGGCTCTCGATCTTCTTGTCGATGACGAGCCGGTCGAAGCGCTCGGTGCGGAGCAGGAGCTTCTCGCCGAGGTCGGACAGGTGCTTGCCCACGGGGCCGAGCGCGAAGAGCGCGGCCAGCGCGTTGATCTCGGCCGTCTCGATGCGCTTGGAGATCTCGACCTCCTGCTCGCGGGTCAGCAGCGGGACCTGGCCCATCTGCTTGAGATACATGCGGACCGGGTCGTCGAGGATGTCGTTGTTCGACGTGCGCGACTCCTCCTCCTCGGCCTCCTCCTGGCGCTGCTTGTAGTTGTCGACCTCGTCGGGATCGAGGATGTCGATCTCGAGGTTCTGCAGGATGGAAATGACGTTCTCGATGTCCTCGGGGTTGTCGACGGACTCGGGCAGGGCCTCGTTGATGTCGGCGTAAGTGAGGTAGCCCTGCTCCTTGGAAAGGCGGATGAGGTAGCGGATCTTCTCGTTCAGGTCGCCGGACAGGTTTTCGAGGGCCTTGCCCTTGAATTCCTTGGCGGCGTCGGCGGCGAGGGCGAGCGGCGCGGTGTTCTTCGTGGGCTCGGCCGGCTTGGCCCCCGGCGGCGGCACCACCACGGGCGGCCGGTTGATCGGTTCATGCTGCGCCTTGGCCGGCTCGTTGCTGTGCGATTTCGCCGTCGAATGGTCCTTCAGGGACTTTTTGGCGGAGGCGGCGTGCTTGGATTTGCTCGGCATAACGTAAGTAATGTGGCCCTTGGCGGGTTACAGTCGATCAGCGGGCGGCGGCAGGTCTCACGAACCAAGCGAAAGCTTGGGCGGATTGAGGAGCTGCCGGGTGATTTCTGCGCGCTGTTTCAATAGGGAAAGTAAGTCAGAGTCACCATCCGTGCCTTTCGAGGCTATTTCAAGTTCTATTTGCCGCAGCCGGGGCTCGAGGAAACGGCGCTGCAAGGACTTCAATCCCTCGTTGGCCAGCTTGCTCAAATCATCGTCCGCCGCGGCCTCGAACAGCAGGGAGGCGACCAGCGTCTTTTCCTCCTCTGTCTCAAGGAGTTGGTCGAGTTGCTCGCGGCCCGTCCAGCCGTTGTGCGCGGCCTCGCCGAGGATGCGGTCGAGCAGCCGTCCGGCGGTATGCGATTGGTCGATCCACTCGTGCGGCAGCTGCGTGCTCAGCGCCTTGAGCAGCGTCTCGTGATGCAGGCAGAGAAAAAGCAGGTGCGCCTCGGTGGCCTTGCCGTGCGAATCATTGGCGTGGTTCGCCGCGGGGGCCGGGGCGGGGTTGGGGTTGGCGTAACGCGAGCCGCTCTGCCGCGCCATGAACGCGCGCAGGTCCCGCTCCAGCGCGCCGGGCGCGACGCGCAGGTGCCCCGCGATTTCGCTGAGGAAGGAAGTGCGGGTGACGTCGGAGTCGGTCTGCGCGATGATCGCAAAGAGCTCCGTGGCGGCGCGCGACTTCTGCTCGGCGGACGCGGCGGCGGGATTGGGCAGCAGTGATTGGCAGGCAAACGCCATCGCCGGCAACGACTGGCGCTTCACCTCCTCGTAGGCCGCAAGGCCTTTTTCCAAAAACAGCAGATCGGGATCCAGCTTGTCCGCGCCGGCGAGCATCAGGAAGCGCACCTCCAGGCCGGCCTTCAGCGCCATTGGCAGAAAACGCAGCGCGGCCTTCTGCCCGGCGCTGTCGCTGTCGAAGAAGCACTCCACCTCGGAATGATAGCGGCGCAGCAGCGCGAGCTGGCCCTCGGTGATCGACGTGCCCTGCGGCGCGATGGCGGTCTTCAGGCCGACGCTCCAGCAGCGCAGCGCGTCGAGCTGGCCCTCGACGAGCACGAACGGATGGCCCTCGCCGGCGTGGCTGCGGGCGCGGTCGAGGTTGAAGAGCAGGTTGCTCTTCGTGAAGATGGGCGTCTCGGGCGAGTTGACGTATTTTGCCTCGTGCGCCGGGTCGTCCTGCGGCGTCAGCTCGAGCTGGCGCGCAGTGAACGCCACCACGCGGCCCTGATGGTCGCGGATGGGAATCATCAGCCGTCCGCGAAACCGCGGCCGCAGCGCGCCGAGCGTCAGCACGGCGCCGTCGCGCGTGAAAAAGAGCCCGCACTGCCGCATCGCGTCGTCGGAGAATTTCCGCTTGAGCATCGCCGCGGCGAGCCCGGAATCCTCGGGCGGCGCAAAGCCGATCTTGAATTCCTCGCCGAGTTCCGGCGTGAAGCGCCGGTTCTGCGTCCAGTAGTCGCGGATGAATTCGCCATGCGGCGTCTTCGCCAGGAACGCCTGCCGGTAAAACTCCGCGGCAATGTCATGGATGTCGAAGATCTCCTGCCGCAGCGAGCGCGTCTCCTTCGACGGGCCGCCGGAGCCGGCCTCGTATTCGAGCGTCACGCCGAAGCGCTGGGCGATGGCCTCGACCGCCTCGGTGAACTGCAGGCCCTCGGTCTCCATCACGAAATTGATGACGTCGCCCGCCTTGCCGCAGCCGAAGCACTTGAAGAAGCCCTTGTCGGCCGAGACGTTGAACGACGGCGTCTTTTCCGCGTGGAAGGGACAGAGGCCCTTGAACCGCCCGCTGCCGGCCTTCTTCAGCGCCACCACGCGAACCACGACGTCGTGGATGTTCACGCGATTCTTGAGGTCGCGGAGGCTGCTGGCTTTTATGACGGGCACGGGAACATGGGTGTAACGTCGGTCCCTTGCCGTCGCCGAGCATAAAATGGGCGGGTAGGCAGGGTGCTGGCAGAAACGCACCCCGCCCTGACGGGCACCCTTCTCAAGAGGGGATTTCGAGAGCGGTGGATTGGGTCCCCTCTATCTAGCAAGAGGGGTGGCGCGCAGCGCCGGGGGGTGTTGGTTCATCAACCAGCGAGAACTTCGCCGCCAAATTAAACTTTTAACTGCCGTTGGGGTCTGTCAGGTTGCGCGGCCTTCCTCTCCGACCGGCCGTGCTCCTCATCCATGCGTTCATTCCTGCTGAAAACCGCCCTTGTGTTCGTCCTGTTTTCCGGCGCCACGGCCTTCGCTGCCGCTCCCACGCCTGCCGCGGCACCGCCCGCCTCCGTCTGGGAGCACCGGCTTACTGACTTCAGCGATGCCGACTACCGTTACGCCGTCGAGCAGCTGCTCCAGGACTTCGAGAGCAACTCCGGCCGGAAATTGGCGCCGGGCGCCAAGAAGAAGGTCGGGCTGAAGATCTACGCCGACTCCGGCCCGGGCCTCGCCACGCCATTCGGGCTGGTGCGCGGGCTCATCGTGGCGCTGGAGAAACGCGGCTTCACGTCCGAGAACATCTTCCTCGTCGGCCTCAACCCCCTGCGCCTGCGGCTGACGGGCTACCTGCCGTCGTTTGCCACAGGCGAGCTGCCGTTCCCCGGCCATCCGGTCTACGTGCTCGAGTCCGGCAAATACTACGACCCCGCCTGGTTCTACGACAGCCCGCTGCCCGCGCGGTTCGACCCCATCTTCAACGAGCACGCCGTCGAGCAGGCCGCCGGCGGCAAGGCCACCACCACCACCG
>DATFUQ010000267.1:0-9659 GCA_035260745.1 Lacunisphaera sp.
CAATGTCTCTCGTGGGTTCAACTTTTTTGGGCAAGGATTTGGAAGGCGAGCGGACCTCGCCACGACTGGTCGCGATCTTGCGCGGCCCGCCCGCACCGGCTGGCGCGGGCGGCCAGCCCTCCGGGAGCGAAGTCGGCCTGCCCTCCAACGCGAAGGGAAAAGCCTGCCCTGCGGGCAAGGCTTAGGCCGCTGGGTATCAATCCCCTGACGCTGGCGCCAGGTTTATTCCCTTTGGGTCTTAATACCCCGGAGCTTGCTCCGGCTTGGATGGTGTTGGGATGATGAGGAATGGAGAGTGAGTGGTATATCCACAAGCCGCACAACGTCTCTGTGCTGATGTATCATCTGGTGTGCGCAGCGAAGTATCGGCAGGTGGTGATGAGTGAGCCGGTGGACGAGGTGCTGCGACAGACGTGCTTGGAGATCGAGAAGCGTTGGGAGGTTCGGTTTCTGAAGATCGGGCTGGATCGGGATCATGTTCACTTTCTCATCCAAACCGTGCCGAGTTACAGTCCGAGTTGGCTGGTCCAGATCGTGAAGAGCGTGGTCGCGCGGGAGGTATTTGCACAGGCGCCGGAAGTGAAGCAGAAGTTGTGAGGCGGAGCGTTCTGGGGGGAGGGATACTTCGTAAACACGGTGGGCCAGCACGGCAGCGAGAAGGTGATAGCCGTGTATGTGCAGGGCCAGGGGGGAAAGAATGCATATCGTCAGTTGCACAAGATGTGGTTGGATTTCGAGCTGTCTTGATCAAATGCCCCGGAGCTTGCTCCGGGGATCTTTACTCTAGGGAATCTCCATTTCACGGAAGAGCTTGGCGCGGTTTTCTCCTTCTTTAAACCGTGCCCCTCGCCCGGGAAGTAAAGCGTCGGCGGCTTGCTCCCGGCCCTTTCCGGGGCGTCCGCCATTTTGCGCGCCTTGTTTCGGCGGCACCGTGCGATCATCCTTGCTCTTCACAATGAACACAGGGGCCTTGATCTTCCCGGTAAAGTTGGCGGGGGAGCTGCTGGCGAGGAACGCCGCGTCGAGTTTCGGATCACCGATCCATTCCTAGAAGTGCAGAAAGGCGAATTTATATTCCTCCCCCTGCCACCCCTTGATGATGTCCGACCAGTCGGTCACCCTGGCGATCGAAATGCCGCAACGGTAGAGTTCGGGGCTGTTGCCCAGCGCATACAGTGCCGAATAGCCGCCATAGCTGGCGCCGACGATCGCCATGCGGGTAGGGTCGGCGATGCCTTGAGCCACGGCCCAGCGGGCGCCATCCTCGACATCGGTCTGCATCCCGCGACCGATCTTCCGCTTCCGTTTTCGTAAAACTCGATCCCGTAACCCGGCGAGCCGCGATAATTCATCTGTAGCACCGCATAGCGCGATTGGCCAGAAACTGTACCCGGGTCTACCGGGCGCGGAAGAGCACGGGGCTCTCGGCAAATTTCTCGATCGGCACGACGTCGGTCGCGCGAAGCAATGAATCGGGCAGGATAAAGGGGACACCAGCAATCTGTGGAGGTACATGGCATGAAGGGGGTTGATTTTGTCGGCCCATCGCGAAGGCGAATATTTGGGCGGGGCCGCCGGGCGTTAACGGGGAAACCAGCGGCTGAACTGAATGCGCGCCAAGAGCGACTTTCCCGGCCGTTCGTTAGACGGTCCCTTGGAATTGCAGGGCATGCAGGCGGGCATAGAGCCCGCCGCTCGCAAGCAACTCAGCGTGCGTGCCCTTTTCCGCGAGCCGGCCCTTGTCCATCACGAGGATCAGGTTCGCATTCTGAATCGTCGACAGCCGGTGCGCGATGATGAACGCTGTGCGGCCTTTCATCAGTCGCTCCATGGCTTGCTGGATCAGCCGCTCCGACTGCGTGTCGAGCGCACTGGTGGCCTCGTCGAAAATAAGAATGCGGGGGTCGCGGAGGATCGCGCGAGCGATGGCGATGCGCTGGCGCTGGCCGCCGGAGAGCTTCATTCCGCGCTCACCGACGATGCTCGCGTAGCCGTCGGTCAGCTTGGCGATGAACTCCTGGGCGTTGGCGGCGATGGCGGCGGCTTGCACCTCCTCACGGGAGGCGTTGGGGCGGCCATATCTGATATTGTCCTCCAGCGTGCCAGAAAAGAGCACGTTTTCTTGGAGCACGATGCCGATCTGCCGGCGCAGCGACTCGACCGTCACATCGCGCACGTCGTGGCCATCCACGAGAAGCTGGCCGGAGGCGATATCGTAGAAACGTGCGACGAGGTTGATTATCGTGCTTTTGCCCGAGCCGCTGGGGCCGACGATGGCCACCACCTGACCCGGTGGAATGAGGAAGTTAACGTCAGTGAGCGTGCGTGGCCGGCCTTGGCCCGGCGGCTCCAACTCATAGTCGAAATTGACCCCGCGAAACTCCACCTCGCCGCGGATCACCGGCAACGTAATCGCGCCTATGCGGTCAGTGACCTCGGGCCGTGTGTCGAGCAGAGCCCACATGTTTTCGAGGGCGATGCTGGCCCGTTGGAAAACGGCCGCGAGATCGACGAAGCGCACAATGGGCGGAAACACAAAGGCGATATACGCGTTGAAGGCCACCAAGGTGCCGACGGCCATGGCTCCCTGCATGACCAGCCAGCCGCCGTAGCTGAGCACGATCAATGCGCCGAGCGCGCCGAGGATGTCGGCGACGACGGAGAGACGCGTATTGCGCATCACGATATTCGAGAAGTTGAGATAGTCGGCGTTGATCCCGCTGGCAAAGACGTCAGTTTCGGCGGCCTCGCGGGTGAATGACTTTACCACCCGCGCCGCGGCGACCCGTTCATGCAGAAAACCGACAACCTTGTCCCAGTTGTCGCGATGCACGCGGCTCTCCTCTTTCATCCGGCGGCGGTTGTAGAGATAGTTGAACACGAAGAACGGCAACACGAGGGTTACCGCGAGCGCCAGCCGCCATTCGACCCAAAAGAGCAACCCAAGCACCCCGAGCACCGTCACCGAGTCGGCAATGAGGTTGATCAGAAAGCCGTTGGTCAGTTGGTAAACCTCGTTTGTGTCCTGCGTGATGCGGGAGATGACCTTGCCGGTCAGGTTGGCGTCGAAGTAGCGCAGCGAAAGCGTCTGCAGGTGGGCGAAGAGCCGGATGCGCAGGTCACACACGATGCGCATGGCGCTGAACTGCAGCACGCGGTTGCGCACGAGCGTGAGTCCGCCACGCATAAGAAACAGCCCCGTGAATGCCGCCAGCAGCCAGCCGAGCTGATGCAGGTCGCGGTGCGGCAGCGCCTCGTCGATGATCAGTTTGAGGATCCACGGTGCCGGCAGCGTGAGCAGTGTTGCCGCCAGGATCAGCAGCACGCCGAGCGCGATGTGCCAGAGGTGCGGGCGGGTGAGGGCGAAGAAGCGGCTCAGCGGATTCATTGATCGGAAACAACCCCATGTGGCGGAAGCAGAACGTGCAACGGTAAAAGTTGTGTCTGTACGCGACATTGCGACGGCTCGTGTGATCACGATTCATTGCGCTGTGTGTAGGGCGTGAAGGGTAGAGTGAGTAAGCTGGACCGGCTGACCATTCGCGGATGCTTCACGACGGCCCGGCCTTCAGCCAGAAGGCTCTAGTTCAGCCGCTTTGAACCACGGCACATTCTGCATTTGTCAAGTACTCGATGGCTGCCGCCGGCGCAACCTCCGCTGTGTTTTTTGCTTTCGCGGCCACCGAGCTTCTCCGCAAGTGTTTTGGCGCCTTTTTCGTCCGCTGCGCGGAAGTGAATTTGCGTCCGCAGATTGGCCATGAATACGTCGGCCTTGATTTCAGTGTCGAATGCCGCGTAAAGGGAAAGCGGCGTCTAGGTGGCCGAGATCAGGCATACTCCCGCTTCGCGCAATTCATCCACGCTGGTGGCGTCGTAGACCTGATCTAGGGTCACGGAGTTGCTGTACCACATCGGTCTGCGCCCGCTCTGCCGCGGCCAGAGCCGTCCGTAGTGGGCACGATGGGTCTTGGCCTGCAACCGGGAACTCTCCTCGGCTGCTTGCAGAATGTCCGGGTGGAGGCTGCATTCGCCGATAAATCCAATCACCACCGCCTCCAAGGCAGTCGCGGAAACATGGCGAACCGGGCAGACGGTATCAGCGCCTGGTTGCCGGGTATGACCGCAGGTGTAATTCCGAGCCCGCCTACGTTACAACTTGTGGGGCTCGTGTGCGGCTCCAACGGTGGCGCGCGGTCGGGGCTGCAACTGGCATCGCCCGCACAGAGCACTACACCGCTTACCACCCATCAGCAGACTCAAGCTGGGGGACAACGTCCTGACGACTCCTAGTCGGGCCTCTCGTAGGAGGAAAATGGGGCGGCCAACGGGATTCGAACCCGCGACCCCAAGAATCACAATCTTGTGCTCTAACCAACTGAGCTATGGCCGCCGTAAAATTAAGAGCGGGGAACATCCTGAGCGCGGCGCCGGTTGTCAATACTTCACCCCAGGGGCTAGTGTAGCGAATATCATACGAACTGCACGATTACGGATAGGTGCAGGGTTACGACAAAAATGATGCGCTCACGCCAGCTTCGCGCCCTTGGCTTTGGCGGCGCGGATGAGAGCGTCGGCCATGTCGGACGGCGTGACGGCGCACTCGATGCCGCATTCCTTGAAGACGGCAATCTTGGCGGCGGCGGTGTCCTCAGCCCCGCCGACGACGGCGCCGGCGTGGCCCATCCGGCGTCCGGCCGGGGCGGTGGCGCCGGCGATGAAACCGGCGACGGGTTTCTTGCAGTTGGCCTTGACCCAGCGGGCGGCCTCGACCTCGGCGTTGCCGCCGATCTCGCCGATCATGATGATGCCCCAGGTCTCGGGGTCGTCGTTGAACATCCGGATGACATCGAGGTGTGACGTGCCGTTGACGGGGTCGCCGCCGATGCCGACGCAGGTGGTCTGGCCGATGTTTTTCGAGGTAAGCTGGAAGACGGCTTCGTAGGTGAGCGTGCCGGAGCGCGAGACGACGCCGACGTGGCCCTTCTTGTGAATATAGCCGGGGGAGATGCCGATGCGGCAGCCGCCGGTGGAATCCTTGCCGGTGCCGGGCGTGACGATGCCGGGGCAGTTGGGGCCGATGAGCCGGGTCTTGCGGCCCTGCATGGCGCGCTTGACCTCGATCATGTCGCGCACCGGGATGCCCTCGGTGATGGCGACGCAGAGGTCGAGGCCGGCGTCCACGCCCTCGAGGATGGCGTCGGCGGCGAAGGGCGGCGGCACGAACACGGCGGAGGCGGTGGCGCCGGTGGCGGCGACGGCCTCGGCCACGGTGTTGAAGATGGGAACCTTGAAGTTCTGCTGGCCGGCAGAATGCTCGAAGAACTGGCCGCCCTTGCCGGGCGTGACGCCGGCGACGACCTTGGAGCCGTAGTCGAGCGAGAGCCTGGTATGCCGGCCGCCGAACTCGCCGGTGATGCCCTGGACAAGGATCTTGGTTTCAGGAGTGACGATGATGGACATGAGATTTTTTAAACGCGGAGGACGCGGAGAGCGCAGAGAAAAAGAAGTATGGGAAAAATGGTTTGGACTCCGCGTTCTTCGCGATCTCTGCGTTAAATGGATTGGAAAATCAGGCCTTGGCGGACGAGGGAATCTTCTCCTTGCCGTCGGGTTTCGCCTTGCGCTGGTGGAGGGTGATCTCGTTGCCGTCGGGATCGACGATCACGAACATCCGGCACGGCGGGAATTCCCTGATCTCGTGCTTGACCGGGACGCCTTCCTTTTTCGCGGCGGTGCGCGCCGCGTCGAGGTCGGCGATTTCGAGGACAACGTTCGTGGCCGGGCTGCCGGGCATGACGTTCGAGATGCCGAGCGCAACACCCGCGAGGTCGTATTCGATCCACCATTGGCCGGGGCCGATTTCAACTTCCAAACCAGTCTTCAAGCCGAGGAAGCCCTCGTAGAATTTGCGCGCGGCGGGGACGTTTTTCACCGGGTGAAAAACGAAAGCGAGTTCCTTGACTTTGATGCCCATGGGGGTTTGGGAGATTTGTTATTAACCACGAAGTTCACGAAGTCATATCAAAGGGGGTGGGGTATTTCTTCGTGAGCTTCGTGTTCTTCGTGGTTAGCTTAAATTCAGGCGACGAGCTTGACGATCTTCTGCGCGGCGTCGGCCATGGTGTCGGCGGAGTCGATCTTGAGGCCGGACTCGGCGAGGGTCTTCTTGCCGGCGGCGACGTTGTTGCCCTCGAGACGGACGACGAGCGGGATCTTGAGGCCGAGGTCGCGGGCCGCGGCCACGACGCCGGTGGCGATGGTGTTGCAGTCCATAATGCCGCCGAAAATATTCACCATGATGCCCTTCACGTTGGGGTCGGTGAGGATGATCTTGAAGGCGGCCTGCACCTGGTCCTTCGAGGCGCCGCCGCCGACGTCGAGGAAGTTGGCCGGGCTGCCGCCGTAGTGCTTGATGATGTCCATCGTGCTCATGGCGAGGCCGGCGCCGTTGACGAGGCAGGCGATGTTGCCGTCGAGCGCGATGTAGGAGAGGTTGTATTTCGAGGCCTCGATTTCCTTCGGGTCCTCCTCGTTGAGGTCGCGCAGGGCGGTGATGTCGGGGTGGCGGAAAAGGGCGTTGTCGTCGAAGGACACCTTGGCGTCGAGGGCCAGCACCTTGTTGTCCGGGGTGACGATCAGGGGGTTGACCTCAACCATCGCGGCGTCGGTCTCCCAATACATCCGGTAGAGCGCTTCGATGAGCTTGACGGCGTTCTTGAAGACCTCGCCGGTGAAGCCGAGCTTGAAGGCCAGCTCGCGCGCCTGGTAGCCCATCAGGCCGACGGCGGGGTCGACGTGGATCTTGAAGATTTTCTCCGGCGAATTGTGCGCGACCGTCTCGATCTCGACGCCACCCTCGGTGGAGGCGACGATGACCGGGCGCGAGGTGGCGCGGTCGAGGAGAATGGCGAGGTAATACTCCTGCTTGATGTCGCTCGCGATGGTGAAGTAGACCGTCTGCACCTTGCGGCCGGCGGGGCCGGTCTGGGCGGTGACGAGCGTGTTGTTGAACATCTTGTTGGCGAAATCGAGCGCCTCGGCCTTGGTCTTGGCGAACTTCACGCCGCCCTTGAAGCCGTCGGTGAACGCGCCCTTGCCGCGGCCGCCGGCGTGGATCTGGGACTTCACGATGAGGGCGCCGTCGTGCGAGAGGGTGGAGAGCGCGGACTCAAACTCGGCCGGCGTGCGGGCGGCGACGCCGCGGGGCACCGCGACGCCGAATTTCTCGAACAGGGCCTTGGCCTGATACTCGTGGATGTTCATGCGGGAGGAGGAATGTTTAGCCACAAAGAGGCTTAAAAAGACACAAAAAAGATGCTCCATTAAGATCAGGCAACACCCCCCGGCGTTGCACGCCACCCCTCTTGATGAGGGGATTTCAATCTGCGGCTGCGAAGTTCCCCTCTGGCAAGAGGGGTGCCCGGCAGGGCGGGGTGTGTCAGCCTCAGGGCGGGATTGCCTTTGCGAGGTCGGCGCGCAGCATCGGGGCCCTATGCAATCCCACGAGTTGCTCAAGGAGGTGTTGAAGAAGACGAGCGCGAAACTGATCGCGGCCGAGATGGGCCTGTCCCTTTCGCTCATCTACAAGTGGGCCGAGCCACCCGACGAGGGCGCGGCCAGCGGAGCCAGCAACCCCCTCGACCGGATCGAGCAGTTGCTGCGGGTCACCGGGGACACGCGCATCGCGCAGTGGGTCTGCGAGCTCGCCGGCGGCTTTTTCATCACCAACCCCAAGGTGAAGCCGGACGCGCGGCAGCTCATCCCCTCGACCAACAGCATCGTGCAGGAGTTCGCGGACATGCTCGGCGTGATCGCCGTCGCGGCGTCGGACAACGCCATCACCAAGGACGAGGCGAAGGCCATCCGCTGCCGCTGGGAAGACCTCAAGTCGGTGACCGAGGGCTTTGTGCGTCACTGCGAACAGGGCGACTTCGTCGCGCTGAAGGAAGCCGCGGTCAAAAAAGCATAGGGCGGGACTGGCGGCCCTCGGGCCGGGCTAAGGCAGGTGCTGCGCGAGGAAGGCCGCCTGCGCGGCGGTCAGTTCCTGCACGCCCTTCTGCGCGAGGGCGATGAGGCCCTGGAGCTGCGCGTGGGAAAACGTGGACTCCTCGCCGCTGCTCTGCACCTCGACGAACTGGCCGCGGCCGGTCATGACAACGTTGGCGTCCACCTCAGCGTCCTTGTCCTCGAGGTAGTTCAGGTCGAGCAGCTCCTGCCCGCCGCAGAGGCCGACGCTGATGGCGGCGACCGAGTCGGTAAGCGGGTTCTCGGTGATTTTTTTCGCGTCGAGTAATTTTTGGATGGCGAGGCGGGCCGCGAGATAGGCGCCGGTGATGGCGGCGGTGCGCGTGCCGCCGTCGGCCTGCAGCACGTCGCAGTCGATCCACAACGTGTGCTCGCCGAGTTTCCCGAGGTCGAGCACGGCGCGGAGCGAGCGGCCGATGAGGCGCTGGATCTCGACGGTGCGGCCGTCGATCTTGCCCTTGGTGATGTCGCGCGGCTTCCGGTCGAGCGTGCTGTAGGGCAGCATCGAGTATTCGGCGGTGAGCCAGCCGCCCTTGACGCCCTGCTGCTTCATCCACGACGGCACCTTGGCCTCGATGGTGGCGGCGCAGATGACGCGGGTGGCGCCGAAGCCCAGCAGCACGGAGCCGGAGGCGTAGGGCGCGACGTTGGCCTCGATGGTGAGGGGGCGGAGTTGGTCGGCGTTTCGGTTGTCAGAACGAGGCACAGGTAGGCAGGGTTGGATGATCAGTGACCGGTCACGGCGCCCGCGAGGGAAAACCGTCGATACGGGCGGGCATGAAAATCAGGCGGTATCCTCGTCCACCTCGTCGTCCTTGGCCGTCACGTGGAAGGGCGGATGGGAGGCGACCTTGTGGCTGATGGCCTTGGGCGCCTTCTGCTCGGCCATGTGGGCGATCAGGCGGTCGTTGAAGGTCTTGGCCGGGTCGTGGCCCATGTTCTTGAGGGCCTGCACCAGCGCGGCGACCTCGACGAGGCGCGCGATGTCGCGGCCGGGACGGACGTAGAACTCGATGTGCGGCACCTTGACTCCGAGGATGTCGTAATAGTTTTCCTCGAGCCCGGTGCGCTCCTCGACGACTTCCGGCGACCAGTTGCGCAGGGAGACGACGAGGTCGACGCGCTTCTCGAGCCGGATGCTCTTCACGCCGAACATGTCGGCGATGTTGATGATGCCGATGCCGCGGCACTCCATGTAGCCGCGGTTGAGGGGGCGGGAGCTGGCGGAGAGCTCGCGCTCGTCGAGCAGCTTGATGACGGTGAGGTCGTCGGCGACGAGCGAGTGGCCGCGCTCGATGAGGGCGAGGGCGCACTCGGACTTGCCGATGCCGCTGTCGCCGCGGATCATCACGCCGATGCCCTTGATGTCGAGGGTGGTGGCGTGCTCGGTGCTGGAAGGGGCGAACTCGTTGTCGATGCACAGCGTGGCGGCGTTCACGAAATTCATCGTGATCATCGGCGTGCGGAAGATGGGCAGGTTCATCTCCTGCGAGACGGCGAGCAGCGGGTGGGTGGCGACGTAGTTGCGCGTGAGCACGATGGCCGGGATGCCGCGCTTCACCATCTCGCCGAAGATCTCGATCTGCTGGCGCTGGGTCAGGGTCTTGAGGTAGGTCATCTCGGCGGCGCCGAAG
>DATFUQ010000268.1:0-6131 GCA_035260745.1 Lacunisphaera sp.
GGCGACCGGCTCGTCGTCCGGTGCGGCACCGTGGCGGCTGATCTGCTTTTTGCGCACTGCCATGACCTGGGCGGGCCGCGGGCCTGACGTAATTTCGCCTGATTTCCCGCCATGGCCATGATCTCCGCCAAACGCCGCGACACGGAGGTGTTCAGCATGGCATTTCTGGATTGCATCTGCTGCGGTTTCGGCGCGGTACTGCTGATCTATATCCTGACCATCGCGCAGCAAAAGAGCCGCGACACGGAGAGCATCGACGCGGTGAAGGAACGGGTGGCGCAACTGGCGGCCCAGGTCCAGGCCACGGAGGACCAGGTCACCAGCCTGGAGCAGATGCTGGCCGCGGCGCAGACCGCGCTTGAGCAGCTCAAGACCAAGCGCTCGGGCGAGCAGGTGAACCTGACCAGCCGCCAGAAGGAACTGCTGCTGCTCATGCAACAGACCGGCGCGCTCAAGGATGCGCTCGACAAGTTGCTGGGAGAAAAAAAGGCCTTGCCCACCGAAGATGCGCAGCCCGTGCCCATCCCCAACGAGGCCCGGCAGCAATACCTGTCCGGCGTGAAGCTGGAGGGGGACTACGTGCTTTTTCTCGTGCGGGTGTCCGGCAGCATGCTGGGCGAGTCGCTCGACGACGCCATCGCGCGCTTGTCGGATCCGGAATTCAAGAAGCGCGAGGCGCCCAAGTGGCAGCGCGTCATCAAGTCCGTCCATTGGATGATCGCGACCCTGGCGCCGGAAACCCATTTTCAAATCCTGCTCTTCAACGAGGAGACCGTGCCGCTACTGCCCAGCCGCGGCGATGAATGGATCTCCCGCGGCGACCGGGCGACGGTGCAGGAGGCGCTCACCCGGCTGTATCAGGTCGTGCCGCAGGGCTCGGCCAACCTGGAGCGCGCCTTCTCGACCGTGCGTTACATGACCCATCTGCCCGACTCCATCGTGCTCATGACCGACGGCCTGCCGACCACCAGCGACTCGGCCCCGAACCCCGGTGATGCGGATGACGATGCGCGCATCCGTTATTTCCGCTATGCCCAGCGCCAGCTGCCGTCCCGCATTCCGGTCAGCACCATCCTTTTTCCCATGACGGGTGACCCCGGGGCCCCGGGCCTCTATTGGGAAATGGCCGGCTCCACCCACGGCGCCCTGGTCAGTCCCTCCGTCAACTGGCCTGACACATGATCCGCCGCCGTCCCACCACGATCTTCAGCCTGGCCTTCCTCGACTGCATCTGTTGCGGCTTCGGGGCGGTCATCCTTTTGTTCGTGCTCAGCGTGGACAAGCAGGACAAGGACACGCAGGAAATGCGCGACCAGCTGCGCCAGGTCGCGGCCGCCCAGCTGGCCAAACTGGCGGCGCTCAACGAGCGGAAAGGCGACCTCGACACCGGCCACAACGACGCCGCGCGGCTCCTGCTCGAGGCGCAGCGCACGGAGGAAAACATGAAGGGCCTGCTCGACGACCTGGCGGAAAAACTCCAGCAGGAAAAGCAGGGCCAGAAGGCGCTGATCGTGGACGTGGACGAGTTGAAAAAGGACATCGCCGCGCGGCAGAAGAAGCCGGACATGCTGCTCAACGAGCACATCACCCCGACGCCGATCGGGCTGCCGGCCACCAGCACCCATATCGCCTTCATCATCGACACCTCGGGCAGCATGCGCGACCCCACGACCGAGAGCCTGTGGGCGGTGGTGCTGCGGAAATTTGATCAGGTCCTCGATTCCTATCCGCAGGTCGAGGGGATCCAGTTTCTCGACGCCGACGGGCGTTTCATCTTCGGCGGGCGCACGGACGACAAATGGCTGCCCGACACGCCCGAGACGCGCGATGCCATCAAGCGGGCGCTGATGCGTTACCAGATTTACACCAACAGCAATCCCGTGCCCGGCATTGTGCGCGCCTTCCGTTCACTGCACGAGGGCGAAAACGCCGACTTGAAGATGACGATCTTCGTCCTCGGGGACGAATTTACCGGCACGGCCGATGCGGTCGTGCGCCGGCTCGACGAGCTCAACCCCAAGGACAAGGACGGAAAACGCAAGGTGGTGATCAACGCCATCCTTTTCCCCACTTCCATCAAGATGGGCTTCAACATGGGCAACACCGGCGTGAAACTGTCGAACCTGATGCGCGAAGTCACCTATCAGCACGGCGGCGCAATGATCGCCCTGCAGGATCTTGATGTACCGTAATTCCGCCGGCCCGGTGGCGTGGTGCCCGGCCTAGATGCCCAGAATCCACTTGATCAGCTGGAAGATATTCAGGCCGCCGCCCTGCTTTTGTTGCTGGCCTGGTTGACCAGGCTGGCCGGCACCACCACCACCGCCCGATTGACCTTGCTGGCCGGACTGGCTTGACGACTGGCCGGAAGAACCGCTTTGGCCAGATTGCCGGCCCTGGGAGTTTCGTCCCGACTGAGACTGCTGGCCGCCAGGCGAGGGGATTTGCAGCTGGTTGCCCTGACCTTTCTGGCCGCCTTTTTGTCCGCCCTTCTGGCCGCCGCTCGAACCGTCGCCTTGATCGCCGCCCTGGCCGTCAGAGTCACCCTGTGATTGGTCCATGCTTCCGTCTTTGCTGCCCTGGCCGTCCGCACCGGCTTGAGATTGGTCTTTGTCACCCTGTCCGCCATTTTGCCCGTCCTTATCGCCGCCCGACTGGCCGTCGCCCGATCCGTTGGAGCTGCCATCACCGTTCTGGTCACCGTCCTTTTTGTCCGCGTTGCCTCCGCCGTCCTTGTCGCCGTCGCCGCCCGTGGGATTGCCCTCTTCATCCGTGCCGGATCCGCCCTTGCCTTTGTATGGCTGGTTGCCGCGTTTGCCGTAAACGCCGCTGAAATTGAATTTCACCACATCGATCCGGCTGGTTGACAGGCTGGGGCGCTCACGAATGGCGGCGTCGCGCACGGCCTCGAGTTCCCACTTCCGGCCGCGGGCGGCCTCGCGGTCGGGCAGGGGGCCAAAAAGATAGGTGAGGTTTTCGTGCCGGTAGCGCACATACCAGCCCTCGTCACCCGGGCCCAGGCCGGTGATGTTGATCCCCGCGTATTTTCCCCGATACTCGTCGTAAGGCAGGTTCCATAAATCGGCGATCCCCTCCACCGGGTAGATCATGGTCACGGCGCGGGCGGCGGGCAGCAGCAGCGCGAGGAGCAGGAGCCTCAGCAGTATTTTCATGCGCGGGGGTAGGGCGCGGGGAATCAAAGGCCCTTGGGGACGACCCGGCCCTTTTCGACACCTTGATTGCGATTGCCCGATGACTGGTTGCCTCCGCTGGGAAGTTTCTTTTCGTATTGCTGGGCAATGGTGCTTTCGACCCCGACGACGTCCTGCGCGCTTTTGTCCAAGGCTTGGATCTGCAGCGTGGCGTCGCCGATCTGCAGGTCGCGGGGCGCCGTGCTCGCGGCCCCGGCGGCGTTCTGGGCGCCCTCGGGAACCTTCAAGTTGGCCACCTGCGTGCCCTGGGCCTGGGCGGCCGGTCCCTCGGCCGCCGGGGAACCGCCACCCTGCTGCTGGCTGCTCTGGGCCTGTTCAGCCTGTGCCCCGCCTGCCGCTTGCTGTTGGGCGTCCGCTGATGCGCCCCCCGCTTGCTGCTCCGAGTTCTGGGGCGGCGTCTCGGCCCCGCCTCCGGCGGTTTTGGTCGGGTCGCTTTTATCCGGCGATTGCTGCTGGCTGCCGCCCGGACCGGAATCGGGGGAAACCTTGGCGCCCTTGGGCCCTTCCTTTTCGCCCATTTCAATCTCGGACAGCATTCCCTCGAGCGGGCGCTTCTCTTTTTCAAAGGCTGAACCATCCAGCAGGTCGGGATCGGGGACGCCCGTCTTGCCGGGCTTGGCAGTTTTGACAGTGCTCCTCGTCGTGGGTATGCGCGGCGCCTGGATCGTGGGGGCGGGCGGCGTGGTGACCGCCGGGGCGGGCGGCGTGGTTTGCGCCCAAGCCGTCGCCGCCACGGTCGCGACCAGCAGGCAGAGGCGGCAAAGACGGAGTGGCATGGCGCGGGGGCTCAGCTGCTGGCGCGCAAGGTGCAGGTGACGTTGACGATCGGCGGCGTGGACCCATTGCGCACCTGCAGCATGAGCAGGACGTCCTGGTAACCTTTGCGGCGGCCGACGATCTCGTAGTTGCCGGGCAGGATTTTCACCGTCTCGCTTTTGATTTTGCCGAGCATGCGGAAATTGCTGATAGAAACCCAGGAATCGCCATCCGAGTGGAACGTGACCTCGACCGGCTGGCTTTGGGAGAGCAGCAGGGCGCGCAGCTGTTCGACCGGCCCGGTCAGGGGCAGGTAGGCGGGCTTGATGGCCATGGCTTCATTGAAGGAGCGGATGGCCGTCTGGAACTCGGCCTTGGCGGCGTGCTGCTCGGCGACTTCCACCAGCTTGTTGAACTGCATGAGCGAGCGGATCATCCGGCCGGTGCGGACATAGCCCTCCTTGGCCTCGGTGTTTTCGGCCTCGAGCTGCATCGTGGCGTTGTAGCCGCTGCGCGCCTGCTCCCATTCATATTTGTTTTCGTAGTCAAACGCCTTGGCGAGGGACAACTTCACCGCCTCGTGGTGCGCAGTCTCGCGGGTTTCCCCCAGGGCCTTCTTGACGTCATCCTTCTGCGGATAGACTTTCAGGGCGTGCTCATAGGAGGCGATGGCCTTCGTCCAGTCATGCGCGGTGCGCGCGGTCTGGGCGGCGGTGAGGGCGTTCTGGAAATCCGTTTCCTTCTCGAGGCGCTCGGCGCGGGACTTGCCCTGCTGGGCCACGGCGGAGAAAGCGTCGATCTCGAACGCCTTGGTGTAGGCCTCGCGCGCCTTGGCGTAGTCCTTTTTCTCCTCGAAGCCGGCACCCCGCAGCAAGAGGGCATACACCCGGTCGGCGACCTCCGCGCGCTTCAGGCCCTGCGCGGCGAGCTCGTTGCCCGGATCCTTTTCGAGGGCGGCCTTGAAGGCCGCGAGGCCCGCCTCGCGCTGCCCGGAAGCGACGGCCTCCTGGCCCAGACGCAGGCGCTCGTCCACAAATGATTTCAATGCCTTCTCGGCCCGGCCGAGGGCCGCGAAGGCGGAGTCGAATTGCTTCTTGGCGGTGGCGAAACGGCCGTCGATGAAAAACTGCCGGCCGGTGCCGGCGTCGTTCAGGGCGGTTTCAAATTCCTTCGGGGCCAGGCTGCGCGCGCGGTCGATCTCCTTCATGCGAAGGATGACCTCGTCATAGGCCTTCTGCGTCTCCTGCTTGAGTTTGACGTTCTGGCTGAAGTCGTCGATTTCGCGGTTCAGGGCATCGAAATGGGCGTAGGCTTGGGCGTAGTCGCGGGAAGCGATGAGGGCCTCGCCGGTGAGATAGGCCTTCTCGATGAGAATGAGCTGCTGCAGCTGGGAGGGATGGTCCTGCGGGAGGCGGCGCAGCTCGGTGAGCGCCTTCGCGGCCGTCTCGCGCGCCAGCTGGGCCTTGGACTCGCTGACGAAGGCCGTGCCGGGAGTTTCCGGGGCGCTGGCGACGGCGGGGCGGCTGCTTAAGAACTGCGGGCCGACCACGAGCCGGATGCCGCGGATCGCCACGCCGGCGATGATCAGCAAACCGAGGAAGCCGCCGGCGGACCACGCCGCGATGCGCAGGACGGTCCAGTGTCGTTTGCCGGCGACGCGACCATGCTCGGGATCCCAGTGAATGATCCGGCGTTTCTTCGCCGGGGAGGAGTCGGGTTGTTCACTCATGGCGCGGGGGCTTTCCAGAATCGCCAGACAGGCCAACAATTGGACTGCCGGCGAGCCGGTTTGTTCAACCGCCAAGGTGGGCAAATTTCTGCCCGGCGCAAATGCCAAATATTTACGGTGAGAGCACCCTTGCCAACCATGTCATCGGTGCTACTTTTCCGCCAGTCCCCGCCGCTTCGTAACCTTCCCCCATGAGACTGGTTGCCCGCATCCTGGCCTTTACCGGCTGCCTTTCCCTGCTTTTGACCCCCGGGTGCTATCAGGTGCCGGTCACGGGCCGCTCGGCCATCAGCATGGTCTCGGACAAGGAGGTCGCCAAGATGAGTCTCGCGGCCTTCGAGGAGATGAAGAAAAAATACCCGGTCAGCCGCAACAAGGACTTCCGGGAGCGGGTGCAGCGGGTGGGCGAGCACCTGGCCAAGGTGGTGTTCTGG
>DATFUQ010000269.1:0-2223 GCA_035260745.1 Lacunisphaera sp.
CGTGTAGCCGGTGGACCAGATCATCCGGCCGCCCAGGGCACCGAGCAACATGCCGGCCGCGGCCGCGGCGGCCAGCCAGCGCCAGCGCAGCGTCACCGCCACCACCAGCGGCCAGTAATCCCGGAGGGACGAGATGGCGGCCACCGGCTCCGCGGGGGAAGCGCGACCGTTCCACCGGGAAGCCCCGGTTGGCGGCGGTGGGAATTTCTGGCGGACCGGTTCGGAAGCGGCACTGGCATTCATGGATTTGATTCTCGATGACGAAAAAAGAGTGGCGGGGATGAAACACGCCTGCGTCCAAGGTAGCCCGGTCCGGGCGGCGGGGTCAGTGGGTGAAAACCTCCAATCCGCGCACTTCCTGACCCCAGCCCGCCGCCTTATTCCACCAGGCGGCTCTGGATGGCGTAATGCGTAAGCTCGGCGTTGGACGACATGAGCATTTTTTCCAGGATGCGGACGCGGTAGGTGCTGATGGTCTTCACGCTGAGCGCGAGCTCACCTGCGATCTGGCTCACCGTCTTGCCCGAGGCGATCAGGCGCAGGACCAGAAACTCGCGGTCGGAGAGCCGTTCGTGCGGCGGTTTCTGCACATCCGTGCCGAGGTAGGACGCCATCTGCTCGGCCAAGGCCGGGCTCACGTAGCGGCCGCCGGCGAGCACCTTCTTGATCGCGCCGACCAGCGCCTCGGGGGCGCTCTCCTTGGTCATGTAGCCCGCGGCGCCGCTCTTGAGCACGCGCATCGCGAACTGGTCCTCCGGGTGCATGCTGAGCACGAGCACCGGCAGGTGGGGGCGCGACTTCCGGATTTCCGCCAGCACCTCGAGGCCGGTGCGGCCCGGCATCGTGATGTCGAGCACGACGACATCCCACTCGTTTTCCCAAACCTTGGTGATGGCCTCCTGCGCGGTGCCGGCCTCGCCGAACACCGCGCGGCTGAACTCATCGGCCAAGATTTGCTTCAAGCCTTGGCGCACCACGGCGTGGTCGTCCGCGATCAGGATTTTCATGGGAAACGGCGTTGCGCGGCGCAGAATGCGTCCGCGGGATCTTGACGGTGACCACGGTGCCCTTGCCGGGTTCACTCTGGAAGCTGACCTCGCCGCCGAGCAGCGCGGCGCGCTCACCCATCCCGACCAGCCCGATGGATCGCGTGTCGTGGATCTCCGCGGCGGTGATGCCGCGGCCGTTGTCTTTGACGACGAGGAGCACGCTCCCCTGCTCCTCGCTGGAGCGGACGACCACCCGGGTGGCACTGGCGTGCCGCATGATGTTGGTGAGCGTCTCCTGGAAGATGCGGAAGAAGGCCGTGTTCAGGTCGGCATCGAGCGGGGTATCGTCCCGCAGCGTGCTGGCCACGTCGCACTCGATGCCGGTGCGGCCCTGGAATTCGTTGGCCTGCCATTCGAGCGCGGCGACGAGCCCCAAATCATCGAGAATGCCGGGGCGCAGCTCCGTCGCGATCCGGCGCACCGTCTGGATGGTGGTGTCAATGTGCCGGGACATGGCCTTGATCTTGTCGTGGAGCGGCCGCTGGCCGACGGGCTGCCGGCCCGCGAGCCACGCGAGGTCCAGTTTCAGGCTGGTGAGCGACTGGCCGAGTTCGTCATGCACCTCGCGGGCGATGCGGGTGCGCTCCTCCTCGCGCACATACTGCAGATAGACGGAGAGGGCGCGCAACTGCTCGTGGGATTCGCGCAGGCGTTCCTCCGCGCGTTTCCGCTCGGAGCGCTCGCCGGACTCGCGCAGCGCGCGGTGCACCGCCGGCACGAGCTGCGAAAGCCGGGTCTTGAGCACGTAGTCCGAGGCGCCGCGCTTGAGGGTTTCGATCGCCCGCTCCTCGCCCAGCGTGCCCGTGACAAAGATGAAAGGCACGTCGGGCAGTTTTTCCCGGGCCAAGTCGAGCGCCGAGAGGCCGTCAAAGGAAGGCAAATGGTAATCCGACAGGATCAGGTCGGGCGGGCGCCCTCCCAGCCGCTGGGTGAATTCCTCGCGGTTTTCGACCCGCTCCATGGTGTAGGCGAGGCCGCTCTGGCTCATGGCATATTTCACCAGTTCGGCATCCGAGATGTCGTCCTCCAGCAGCAGGATATGCGTCTCCTTGCTCACGACGGACTGCCGGCCTTGACGCCGGCCAGGCCGGGAGCGACCTCGAGTGCGCGTGGCTGGACCGGCGGGTGGTTGCGTTTGGTCCAGAAAACCTCGATGTCGCGCACGACCTCGGTG
>DATFUQ010000270.1:0-4099 GCA_035260745.1 Lacunisphaera sp.
GGGACCGCCGAGCCGGGGGCGCGGCGGGGTGACGGCCGGGAGATTCCCACGCTCGTGCTGCTGCCGCTGCTGCACCGGGGTCTGGAGGAATACGCCTCGGACGACGCGCTCGAGGCCATCACGGCGCAGGACAAATGGGAACGTTTCGCCGAACTGGCGGCGATGCCCGCGGTGGATTTGCAGCAATTGCTCCAGCAACACGCGCAGGACCGCTGGCGGCAGAAGGTGCATTTCGCCAAGCTGCGCATCGCCCGGCTCGGCTGGACCGCGGCGCACCACACGGCGTTGGAAATCCTGGGTTACCGGCACAACCGGGCGCCGATGCTGACCGTGGCGGCGAAGTATCCGTTTCACGCCTGGGGGAATGGAATCGCACCCGCCGATGTTTTCGCGGAGAGTGGGGCGCTCTGGCAGACGCAGGGCGTGCGGCCGGCCAATCATCCGCTGGCGCGCTTACGGCAATATCAACGCTGGGTCACGGCGCAACCGGACTGGCCGGCGCAATTGCGACACATCGCCGGCACGCTGCCGAACAGTGGCACGGTGACTACTCCGACCAAGCCCGCCCGAGAAACCCTCGGCTTGAAAAAGCTTCGCGAAGTTTTCGCGCGCGACATCTGCGGCGGCGCGGTGGGCGGCACGCGGCTGGACAACCTGGTGTGCGACGGGTTTCTGCCATTAATGGCCGCGCAGACGGGCCACGACCTGTCGGCGGTGTGGTATCACTGGTTTCTCGGCGACGCCCCGGCGCAGTTGCGCACGGCCCTCACAAAACTCGGCGTGGCGGGTCGCGGGGCCCAGCCGCTTTGCCACGGCTGCGCCCAGGGGCTGCTGGGCTGGATTTTGGAGCGCGAGACCCGCGCAAGTGGCTGACCGGCCGAAAGCTTGGGGCGGGCTTGACAAGCGTTCGCGGGGAGGAATATGTTCCGCCCCCTATTTAACTAGTTCACTTTCTAAAAGGTGGGCCCTCGGGTCCGCCTTTTTTTTCCCATTAATCAAAACACACCATGAGCAGCGAAATCCTGTCCGTTCTCGAATATATGGAGAAGGAGAAGGGCATTCCACGTGCCGACATGATCTCCGCGATTGTAAACGCGATCAAAACCGCCGCCTTGAAGGGAGTTAACTCCGGCCAGGAGCTCAAGATCGAGATCAATCCCAAGAACGGCCAGCTCAAGGCGTGGTCCGTGCTCAAGGTCGTCGATTCCGGTTCCGACCCGAAGACCCAGATCCACGTGGAGAAGGCCCAGCTCTTCAAGCCGGGCGCCGTGGTCGGCGACTCCATCGAGAAGGAGATCGACCCGTCCTACCTCGGCCGCATCGCCGCGCAGACCGCGCGCCAGGCCATCATGCAAAGACTCCGGCAGTTCGAGAAGGAGCGCATCTACGACGATTTCAAGGACTCGGTCGGCGACATCGTCAGCGGCACCGTCCGCCGTCGCGAGCGCAACGACCTCTACATCGATCTCGGCAAGGCCGAGGCGGTCATGCCCGGCAAGGAGCAGGTCCCCGGCGAGGAATACGCCCCCGGCGAGCGCATCCGCTGCATCCTGCTCGAGATCGAGAACAGCAGCCGCGGCCCCGAGATCATCCTCAGCCGCGCCAGCAGCAAGTTTGTCCGCCGCCTCTTCGAGCTCGAGGTCACCGAGATCGCCGACGGCACGGTGAAGATTGAGGCGTTCGCCCGCGAGCCGGGCTACCGCACCAAGATTGCCGTCACCAGCACCGACCCGAAGGTGGACCCCGTCGGCGCGTGCGTCGGCGCGCGCGGCGCCCGGGTGAAGAGCATCGTACGCGAGCTCGGCGGCGAGAAGATCGACATCATCCCTTACCACGCCGACACGAAGGAAATGCTGATGGAGGCCCTCAAGCCCGCCGTCCCGCGCGAGATCATCCTCGACGAGAAGAGCAAGCGCATCCTCGTCCGCGTGGTGAACGACGACCTCGCGGTCGCGATCGGCCGCAAGGGCCAGAACGCCCGGCTGACCTCGCGCCTCGTCGGCTGGCGCCTCGACATCGAGGAGTTCAAGGTCACCGCCGCCGATCCGCGCGCCCAGGCCATCAGCCTGCTCGTCAGCACCTATGGCTTTGACCAGTCCGTGGCCGAGCGCCTCGTCGCCAACGGCATCAACTCGCCGGCCGCCTTCGAGGGCGTCGAGGCTGCTGACCTGGTCGGCTTTGGTTTCACCGATGAGGAGGCGCAGGGCCTCATCACCAAGGTTTCCGGTTCCTAACCAATCACCCGCCATCCTGCCGCGCCTCCACCAACCTGAATGAGCATCCGCATCCACGAACTGGCGAAGAAGCTCAACATGGACAACAAGGACCTCATGGCCCTGTTGAAGGGTCGCGGTTACCCGGCCAAGAGCGTGTCGAGCACGGTGGACAAAATCACCGCCGAGGCGCTGGAGGAGGAAATCGCCGCCAAGAATCCCGTTCCGGCCGCCGCCGCGCCGGCGCCCGCCGCTGAAGCCCCGGCTCCAGTGGAGCCGCCCAAGGTCAAGTTTCCCGCCGGGGTTTTCGTGAAGTCCGCCTCGGACATCGTCCGTGAGAAGGAAGAAGCCGCCAAGGCCGCGGCCGCCGCCCGGGCCGCCAGCCTTCCGTCTGCCCCTGCTTCCGTTGCTGCGCCCAAGTTGCCGCCGGCTCCGATGATGAAGGCGCCCCCGTCGCCGGCAATGGCCGCGCCGCGCGCGCTGAGCCCGGCCCCGATGGCACCCCGGCCCGCGCCGGTTTCAAACGCGCCCATGACGCGCGTTGCCCCGGCCGCGCCGCTGCCGGCCGCCAAGTCCCCGATTCTTCCGCCGCCGATGGCGTCGTCCCCGCGTCCGCCGGTGCCGGCGGCGTCATCGATGAGCAAGAACGCGCCGGCCCTGCCGGCCACGCCTTCGCCCACGGTGTCCACCGTCACCGTGACCGAGGAGGGAGGCGTCAAGATCATCCATCTTAAGCCGCCGATCATCGTGCGCGAGTTCGCCGTGGCGCTGGGCCTCAAGCCCTTCAAGTTGATCTCCGAGCTGATGGAGATGAAGATCTTTGCGTCGATGAACCAGTCGATCGACGAGGTGGTCGCAACCAAGCTCGCGGAGAAGCACGGCTTCCTGCTCGAGATCAAGCACCGCGGCGAAACCCAGCCGCCGGTTGAAACGCCGGAGAAGGTGAAGATCACCAAGGAGGAGAAGGCGCGCGAGGAGGATCTCAAGAACCTCGCGCCGCGGCCCCCGGTGGTCGTCATCCTCGGCCACGTGGACCACGGCAAGACCACCCTGCTCGACGCCATCCGCAAGGCCAACGTCGCGGCGGGCGAGGCCGGCGGCATCACGCAGCACATCGGCGCCTACCAGGTCGAGCACAACGGCCGCAAAATCACCTTCCTCGACACGCCCGGCCACGCGGCCTTCACCAAGATGCGCGCGCGCGGCGCGTCGGTCACCGACATCGCCGTGCTGGTGGTCGCGGCCGATGACGGCTTCATGCCGCAGACCGACGAGGCGCTGAAGCACGCGCTCGACGCCAAGGTCGTCCTCATGGTGGCCGTCAACAAGATGGACGTGAAAGGCGCGAATCTCGACCGGGTGAAGCAGCAGATGCAGGAACGCCAGATCGCGCCTGAGGACTGGGGCGGCGAGACCGTCACCGTGCCCGTCGCCGCCATCAAGGGGCAGGGCATCACCGAGCTGCTCGAAATGATTTTGCTGCAGGCCGACGTGCTGGAGCTGAAGTCCAACCCGAAGGCCGAGGCCAGCGGCGTGGTCATCGAGTCCCAGGTCGACGTGGGTCGCGGCCCGCTTGCCACGGTCATCGTGCAGCGCGGGACGCTGCGCGTCGGCGACGCCCTAGTGTGCGGCCCGCATTACGCGAAAGTCCGGGCGATGTTCGACGACCAGGGCAACACCGTGAAGGAAGCCCCGCCTGCCATGCCCGTGCGCGTCATCGGCTGGTCCGGCACGCCGGATTCCGGCACCAAGTTTATCACCGTCAAGAACGCCCGCGAGGCCGAGCGGCAGGCCGAGGAGGCGGAGGACATTCAGAAAAAGTCCAACGTCACCGAGGACGCCGTGCCGAAGGACGTTTCCATCGACGCGCTCTTTGCCAACATCGC